>JAPPBA010000177.1 GCA_026705295.1 Candidatus Palauibacter australiensis | reverse complement strand
CCTATCTCATCTTCTTCTCCCTCGTCCAGATCGGGCTCCCGTGGACGGCGGGCGTCCTGCTGACGATGCTCGTGGCGGCGGGGATCGGCGTCGCGGTCGAGCGCACCGTGCTCCGGCCGCTGATCGGCGAGCCCATCATCTCGATGATCATGGTCACGATCGGCCTCTCGAGCGTCCTGCGTGCGATCGTGCACGCGATCTGGGGACCGCAGCCGCGCACCTTCCCGTCCTTCCTGCCCGAGGGCGAGGTGATGCTGGGATCGGCCGTCGTGAGCGCCGACCGCCTGGTGGCGATCCCGCTGGCGCTCGCGCTGCTTGCGGGACTCGCCCTCTTCTTCCGGCGCACGCGGAGCGGAATCGCCATGCGGGCCATCGCGGACGACCAGCAGGCCGCCCTCAGCATGGGGATCAGCATCCCGCGGGTGTTCGCGACCGCGTGGGCGCTGGCTGCGGCGACGGCCGCCATCGGCGGGATCATGCTCGGCAACATCGTGGGCGTGACCCCGAACGTCGCGCAGATCGGCCTGCGCGTCTTCCCGGTCGTGATCCTGGGCGGGCTCGACTCGATCCGCGGGGCCGTCGTCGGGGGCGCGATCATCGGGCTACTGGAGTTCTACGCGGGCGGCTACATCGGCCACGGGCTCAACCTCATCGTCCCGTACATCGTGCTGATCATCGTCCTCATGGTCCGTCCGTACGGACTCTTCGGCAAAGAAATCATCGAGCGCGTATAGGAGCACTGCGTGGAGAGCGGCGTCTTTCACACGGACTATCGAACGGACATGGGGCTCCGGCGCGTGCCGGCGGAGCGCATCCGGCTCGGCCTGTTCGCGGCGGCGCTCCTCGTCTTCCCGTTCCTCGCGTCGCCCTACTGGCTCAACCTCGCGAACCAGATCGCGATCGCCACGATCGGCGCGCTGGGGCTGAACATCCTCGTCGGCTACACCGGGCAGGTCTCGCTGGGGCAGGGCGCCTTCATGGCCGTCGGGGCGTACACCTCCGCGCTCCTCACGCTGAGGCTGGGCCTGCCCTGGGGCGTGAGCATCGTGGCCGCCTGCTTCGCGACGGCGGCGGTGGGGGTCTTCTTCGGCCTCCCCTCGCTGCGGCTCAAGGGGCTCTACCTGGCGATCTCCACGCTGGCCGCCCAGGAGATCGTCGAATGGGTCGTCACGCACTGGCCCGCGCTCACCGGAGGCGTCGAAGCGGTCGTCGTCCCGGCCCCGCGGCTGTTCGGCCAGCGCCTGAACACGGACTTCGGCTTCTACTGGCTCGGCATCGCCCTGGCCGGCGCCACGGCGCTCTTCACCGCGAACCTCTTCCGCTCCCGCATCGGCCGCTCCTTCGTCGCCGTCCGCGACCAGGACATCGCCGCGAGCGTCATCGGCGTGAACGTGTTCGGGACCAAGCTCCTGGCCTTCGCGACCTCGTCGTTCTTCGTGGGGCTCGCCGGCGCCCTCACCGCGTACTACCGCAACATCATCTCGTGGGAGCGCTTCACGCTCGAGACCAGCGTCCTTTACCTCGCCATGATCATCGTGGGAGGACTGGGGACGATCCGCGGCTCGCTGTTCGGGGCGGCGCTCATCACCCTCCTCCCGGCCATGATCGCGACGGCGGGACGGGAACTGCAACAGTCGGCGCCGGCGGTCGCGGCCCTCCTGCCCAGCGTGCAGCAGGCGGCGTTCGGGCTCGTCATCATCCTCTTCCTGGTGTTCGAGCCCGAGGGCCTGTCCAAACTGTGGCGCAACGTGAAGGACTACTTCTACGTCTGGCCTTTCGCCTACCGCCGCGGCGAAGGCCGCTGAGGTCTTTCGCGCTCCAGGCTTCGCAGCGGGGAATGCTGGAGTGTAAGCGTTATAGCCGCTTACGCGACGACTTGCCATGAAAAGATTCACGTCACATCTTGGGAGCGCCAACGACTATTGCTCCAAGGTTTGACGAGGAGACGGACGAATGTCAGGATGGCTCGGCGAATGGTGGCCCCTCTTGATTTCAGGCCTGATCCTGGTTCTGGTCATCGGGTTAGGTCAGTTGGTCCTTCGATTGACCGCACCCCCGGAATCCGGCAAGAGGACTGGTTTTGAAACAGTATTCCGGAGAGAGATGGTTCAGCCCATCGTCACGCACATAATGGCGTGGACCTTCGCATTGATGGCCGGGGTTTTGATCATCTCCTTTCTATTTATGGCTCAATATGACCAGGCGAAGGACGTCTTTTCTTATGTCGTTGCGGTTATCGGCCCAATAATCGGGTTCTGGTTCGGGTCCCGTAGTCGGCGCGAAGCAGGTGCCACCGACGAGACGAAGACAGGAACGTCGCGCCGGCCCTAAGGCGGGTTCGCCCTCAGCGCATGAGCGCGCAGCTTGTTTCGGTATCGGGCAATGTCATGGTACTTGTCGATGCGGTCTCCCGTTCCCGATGTTCGCAGCCTGATGAACCGGGCCAGGCGATCGGGCGTAGATAAAGCGAACTCCAGTCGAAGCCCCGGGTAACTCCCGTCCGGTCCGGGTTTCGCCACCGTCAGATATCGCATGTATCCGTAGTGCCGGAACCGCTGATTGCGAATGAGCTTGTCCGTGACCCACGCTGCCCATCCCCAAAACGGCAGGAAGACTCCCAGAACACGGAATATGGCTTTGACGATCTCGAGTCCGAAGCCAGCCGGTGGCACTAACGAGACCGGATCCGGACCGTTTACGATCCGGTAGATCGGCGTCTTGAACCGGTCGATCAAGCCCTGGTCTCCCACGCGGGGCGCGCCGAACGTGTAGCAGGCAGCCAGGCGTTGCGAACTCTGATACCAGGTCGCGACGACGGCGAGCGCTCCGCCCAGGGAGTGGCCCGTGATATAGAGCGGCAGGTCCTCGAGACCTTTGAGGCGCTCGCCGATCTGGTCGTGCACGGAGCGGTAGGCGTTGTGGAACCCCTTATGCATGTTGCCGATGGGCGCGCCAGTCCTCGGGTTCTCGATCGACCGCGGCGCGATATCCAGATTCGTCATCCAGTCTCGGATCCGGGTGGTGCCGCGAAAGCAGATCACTGCCATACCGGTGCCTTCGTCGTCGCGCCGCGCCGCGACGAACCCCTGCGTGTCCGTCCCGGGATCGTACAGGACCGAACCCACCAATTGGAATCCGCCGCAGGCAAGCGCCGCCCGAAGCTTCTGATTCCTGCGCTCTGCTTCCGGCGCGCCATCGAATCCGCGGAGCGTCTTCCGAAACTTTACCAACCGATCGGCGATCCTTTCGCGGTCCGTCAGCGTCGCAAGTTCCTCCGCGAGATCCAGAATGTGCTGCTCGGACTCCTCGTCGAACGGCGTGTAGGCGAGTTCGGCCAGGATCGCCATTGTCCACGCGGTGCGACGGCTGTAGGCAGCTCGCTTGACGGGCACGCGCATAACGGCAAGATCACCGAAATCACGGTCGATGCTGGTCATAGCCTCAAGCCTCCTGTCTTCTCCGTCAGGCGATGTTCAAGCCCCGTCGTTCAGCGCTCGACCAGGAGTCGGGATAGTCCCTATCGGGCGGAACAAGATATACGGGCGAATGTGGACGAGTCGATGGCCCTCTCAATCTCAGTGCGGGTTCACGGTCTCCAAGCATCCGCGGGGGGAATGCCTCGGCTGAACAGCACTTCCAGCCCCTGCCCGATGGTCTGCGCCACGGCGTCCGCCGTCCGGGCCGCGGCCGGGAGATCCGACAGGAATGCGCGCACCTGCCCGGTCCGGGGGTCGCGCAGGATGGCCATGGGGCGGTCCGTCGCTCCGTCCAGCGTGGCCGAGCCTCCGGGGCCGGACAGCGCGATGCTCGCCAGGGCGGCGGCCCAGCCAGCCCTCACGGGCAGGGCGAAGACGAAACTTCCCGCTCCCTCGCCGTCCGCCACTTCGGGCATGGCGAAGCTGAGCGAGAACAACTCGCGCCCGTCCGCAGCCCAGCCGGTAAGCTGGTGGTCGCCAGCGGCGCGCGGCGCCACGGGTGGCGCGTCGACCACGAAGGCGGGTTCCAGAAACGGTGTCCCCGCGGAATCGACGCCGCCCCACAACAGCAGCGACCTGGCCGGTCCCGCCACGGCGGCGGCCGCGCCACTGTCGTCGAAACTCCGGAAGCGCAGCGCCTTGGTGAAATGAAAGCTGCCCGTCCAGTCGGGGGGACCGCAGTAGGACATGAAGTCCGGCGCGGTCGGCGGGACCAATCGACCGGTGACGAAGTCGTACCCCCAGTCGCCGATCGAACCGTCGCGCTGCGGAAACGCCGGGTCGGGCCTCCCGGCGCCGCCGCACGGCGCGTGGGCGAGACTCATGTTGTGCCCGAGTTCGTGGGCCACGACATCCGTTCGCCAGATCGCGAAAGAAGATCTGCCCGGCTCCAGCGCGGCGCCGATGAAGCTGCTTCCCAACTCGCCCGTCATCATGCCCATGTAGTGGCCGGTGGCGCCCTCGAGGACCCGAATCATCTCCGTCACATCGACCAGGTCGAAGGCGCGGTTTCTGTCGGTCGTCACAGGTTCGTGCACCGAGACCTGGAGGTCGCCGACCGGTAGCAGCGTACGAGTATTGAGGAAGATGTCGTGGTCCGCACTCAGGTTGGCCGTGAGGTCCACGATCGAACGATCCGGGGCCACCGACCACAGGAACGGTATCACCGTGAGATCGAGGACGGGCGGGGTTCGCACGTCGACCGCCGTACGGCCCGTCTCGGGAATCCTCCGTTGTACGCCGAGGCCGGGATCCAGCGTTCCGTCCGGGTCTATTTCGACGACCATCTCGAGCCCGGGCACGACCACCGACGCGGGGATCTCGACGTTCGCGGACGCGAGCAGCGAGCCTTCATCGATGTTCCTCGGGATGGCGGCCGACTGCTGCGGAATGTCCGCCACGTACGTTTCCGAGCCGTCCTGAAAGAAACGCGCCCGCACCGGCGGGATGCGCTCTCCGGCGGCGGCCGGCGCGGTTACGAACACCCTGAGCAGCGCGGCTTCACCGGCCACCAGGGGGACGGGGAAACCGAGCGACTGCACGGCCTGCGTCAGATACGCGACCGATCCCTCCACTTCGGCGCACGTGGCCACCCAGCGATTCCCGATTTCGTTGAGCCAGCTCTGGAAGTCGGCTCCGGCCGGTGCGCAGAGATCCGTTCCGGCGGCCTGGAAGTCCTGCAGGCTTCGAAGGGCCGTCAAGTCGACCGGCAGGGGTCCGGACAGCCCGGGGTTGTGCGCCACGTTGAGCCGCTCCAACTCGACCATGCCGCTGAATTCCGCTGGTATCGAACCCGTCAGGTCGTTGAGTGCGACCGAAAGTTCGGCAAGGCGCGAGAGGTTCCCGAGTTCGGGCGGGAGAGAACCCGCAAGATTGTTGGCGCGGAGGTACAGCCGGTTCAGGTTCCGAAGGTTGCCGAGTTCGGCGGGGATCGGACCCGATAGCGCGTTGTCGTGGAGATACAGGTCGGACAGGCGCGGGAGGTTCCCGAGTTCGGCCGGGATCTCTCCGGACAGGGCATTGGCTTGAAGGTGCAACTGGTTCAAGCTCGACAGGTTGCCGAGTTCGGCGGGGATCGGACCCGATAGCGCGTTGCCGTCGAGATACAGATACAACAGACGCGAGAGATTGCCGAGCTCGGCCGGGATCGGGCCTGACAGACGGCTGCGCGCAAGATACAGCGACTCCAGGCGGGAAAGACGCCCCAGCGCGTCCGGGATCCGGCCCGACAAACGGTTGTCACCGAGATACAGCGTTTGCAGGCTGGAAAGGCCCCCCAACGCGTCCGGGATCGGACCGGATAACGAATTGGAAGTCAGATCCAGGTCGCGGAGGTTCGAGAGGTTCCCCAATTCCGCCGGGATCGGACCTGTCAGAGCGTTAACCGCCAGATCCAGCCGCTCCAGACCGAACAGGCTCCCGAGTTCGACCGGGACGCGGCCCGTCAGTCGGTTGCCGCGAAGGGCCAAGCTCCGCAAACCACGAAGACGTCCAAGCGTCGCGGGCAGCCGGCCCGCAAGATCGTTGTCGGCCAACTCGAGCACTTGCAGGCCGGCAAGACTTCCGAGTTCGGCCGGGATTATGCCTGCAAGCCCATTCTCACTCAGCCGCAGCGCGGACACCTGCCCGTCGACTGTCTCAACGCCGTACCAGTCCGAGAGTGGAGCCCGGGTCAGCCAGTTGTCGTCGTTCCTCCAGCTCCGCCCACCTGCGGCATCGTACAGCCGGGCGAGAATGTCGCGCTCCGACAGGGGGCCGCACTCCGTCCCGGTGTCGTGCGTCGCGATGCCGCTCAGCCATTCACGGAACGCCGCGTCGGCCGGAACGCACAATTCCGTATCCGCGTACCGGAACTCCTCGAGGGGGACGGCCGTCAACGACAGAGGCAATGACCCGGAGAGCGCGTTCCCGTCCAGTCTCAGCCGGGTCATCGCCGTCAAGTCGCCCAACTGTCCCGGAAGCCGACCGGTCAGCCCGTTGCGGCGAAGGTCGAGAGCCGCCACCCGGCCGATGGAGTCGGCGGTGACGCCGTACCACTCACCGACCGTTTCTCCCTCGAGCCAGCCGCCGGAGTTCGTCCATCCCGCGCCGCCGGCTGCTTCATGGAGGGCTTCCAGCGCGGCAGCGTCCGCCGCGCTGCAGAGCGGGCCCCCCGTACGGTCGATGGATCGCCACCAAGTCACGAAATCCCTGGCGCCGGGTACGCAAAGACCGTCGTTCCCCTCGATCCTGAAGGTCCTCAACGCATCGAGCTTGAGGAACGATCTCGGTACGGAGCCCGTCAGGTTGTTCTCGTCGAGCGACAGGATCGCTAGGTTCGCGAGGTTGCCGAGTTCGGGCGGAATCCGGCCCGTCACGTTGGTGTCGTAGAAGTCCAGTCGCTCCAGGCGGGAGAGCCGCCCGAGTTCCGGCGGGACCGGGCCGGACAGGTCGTTCTCGGAGAGGTCCAGGTGTTCGAGCCGGGAGAGGTTCCCGAGTTGGGGCGGGACAGAGCCCTCCAGACCGTTGTCGCGCAGGGTCAACTCCGTCACCCGCCCCTGGACAACCACGACGCCGTGCCAGGTATCGAGCGGCGCGTCGGTGAGCCAGTTGGCCCCGCGGATCCAGCGGGGGCCGCCCGTACGCCGGTACAGCACCTCCAGCGCGGCGCGGTCATCGTCGCCCGCGTCCGACGCCACGGTCACGGCCGCGCTCCCCGACGCCGATCCCGCCGTTGCCGTGATCGTGGCGGTGCCGTTCCCCGCCGCCGTGACTTCGCCGGAGGCGTCCACCGTCGCGACCGAGGCGTCGCTGCTCGTCCACGCGACCGCGGCCCCCGCCATCACCTGCCCGTTCTGATCGCGCACCTCCGCGGTGAAGCGGGCCGTCTCCCCGAGGGCGGTAAACGAAACCGAACGGGGGTTGACCGTTACGGTCGTGGCGACGGGAGCGGGAGGAGGAGGCGGCGGCGGTGGGGGTGGCGGCGTCGGCCCCACGCCGTCGTCGCCGCAAGAAAGGACCAGCGCGGCGATCCCGGCGACGGCCGCGGCCGGGAGCGTGAAGCCCGCCCTCAGCCGTCCCCGGCCACCGAGAGCGCGCCTGCGCCGCAACCCCTGTCTGACCATCTTCCGGGAGCCTCCGCAGTGGGTGTTCGGCAAGCAACGTAAGGCGGGAAACGGGAGTTGTAACCTCCCAGAATCGGGGGGTAGACGCCTGCGCGTGGCGGCCCTCCTGCGCGGCGTGCGGGGGTCGATGTTCGGGACCGCAGGCCTGTCCAAACTGTGGCGCAACGTGAAAGACTACTTCTACGTCTGGCCCTTCGCGTACTGCAGCGGTGAGGGCCGCTGATCGACTCCCGGACCTGGGCAGCCACGTTGACGCTCCGTTGATCTCCCTTGCGACTTTGGTGCGGTAACCCGAACCGCTAGTTTGAGATCAACGTCCGAGGAGCCGTCCATGCCCAAGCCGAATGCGCAAGGACCCCGAACCGGAGCGGATGCCGGTGGGTCGCGCGTCGACGACCGCCGGTCCCGCGCCCGCGTTCAACCGTCGGGAGCCGCCGATGGCATCACGATCACGCGCTGGAGCCTGGGACTCTCGCTGACGATCGCGCTCACCGTCGTGATGGCGGCCTTCACGCTTGTGTGGAACCAGACGGTGACGCTCGGAGAAACGCAGGTGCAACTCGTCGCGAGCGTCTCCGGTTTGGATGCGCGTGTGACCGGCCTCGAGACGGAAGTGCGCGATCTGCGCGAGGAGATGCGCGAAGAGATCGGCGATCTGCGCGCCGAGATGCGTGAGGAGATCGGCGGTCTACGCGAAGAAATACGGGAACTTGCCGACCTCATCCGCGAACGGGACCGGCCCGACCCGCCATCTCAGTAGACACCCGACGCCGTCGGGCCCGATGGTCTGTCCAAACCGTGGCGTAACGTGAAAGACTGTCTTTACGTGCAGCCCTTGGCGCACCGTCGCGCAAAGGGTCGCCGATTCGCTCCGAAGTCGACAGAACTTCACGACATCACGAGGTCTCCGGATATGCGCGCCACTCGATTCGCATTCACGGCCGCCGCCGCGCGCGGTCTCATCCTGTCCGTCGCGCTCGCCGCGTGCGGGGGCTCGGGGGAGAGGGCGGAGAACGAGATCCTGATCGCGGCCATCTTCGACCTCACGGGTCCTACGGCCGACGTGGGGCTCGACTACGCCGAGGGGGTGCAGGGGCACGTCGAGTGGCTCAACGCGCGGGGCGGCGTCGGGGGACGCCCGGTCCGGCTCATCTACCAGGACTACGGCTACCAGGTCGACCGGGCCGAGCAGCTCTACACGCAGTTCGTGCAGGAGGGCGCGCTCATTTTCATGGGCTGGGGGACGGGCGACACGGAGGCGCTCCGGCTGAGGATCGCCGAGGACCGCATCCCGTTCTCGTCGGCGTCGCTCTCCCATGTGCTCGGAGACGCGCACGAATCGCCCTACAACTTCCTCGTGGCGACGAGCTACAGCGACCAGTTCCGGATCGTCCTGCGCTGGATCGCGGAGGACCACCGGGCGAACGGCGGGGAAGGGAACGCGCGCGTCGCGTTCATGCACAACGCGAGCCCGTTCGGCCTGTCGCCCTGGGTGCAGGGGGGGGAGGACTACGCGCGGGAGATCGGCGTCGACGTCACGCCCTACGAGATGCCGCGCGGCGCGACCGACTACACGGCGGAGTTCTCCCGCATCGGCCGGTCGGGCGCGACGTACGTGGTGTTCCAGAACACCTCCGCGCCGGCGGCCGTCGCCCTGCGGAACGCGCAGGGGTTGGGGATCGACGCCACCTTCGTGTGCCTGAACTGGTGCGCCAACGCGCTCCTGTGGCGACTGGCGGAGGACGCCGCCGAAGGGGTGGTCGGCGCGATCCCCTGGGCGCCGCTCACGGACGATGTGCCGGGGGTCCGGGACATCCGCGGCTACCTCGAATCCCGGGGCGAGGACTACGCCGGGAAGACGAACGCGTTCACGCAGGGGTGGTGGACGATGGCGGTGTTCGTCGAGGGGATCCGGCGGGTGCTCGATGCGGGACAGGAACCGACCGGAGAGAACATCAAGCAGGCGCTGGAGACGATCGACGGGCTCGACACGGGCGGCGCCGGGCCGCCGCTCACCTTCACGCCGAGCGACCACCGGGGGTCGAAGGGGCTCCGGCTCTTCCGCGCCGAAGACGGAAGGTGGATCCCGCTGACGGACGTCCTCACAGCCCCTTGAGCTCGGTGAGCGCTCTGCTCGAACTCAACAGCGTCGAGGTCCTCTACGACGACGTGATCCTCGTCCTGCGCGGACTGTCGCTCGAGGTGCCGGAGGGGCACATCGTCGCGCTCCTCGGCTCGAACGGGGCCGGCAAGACGACGACGCTCAAGGCGATTTCGGGCCTGCTCAAGGTCGAGGACGGCGAGGTCACGGACGGATCGATCCGCTTCGACGGACACGAGATTCACAACCTCCCCGCCGATCGCATCGTGCGCCGGGGCATCTTCCAGGTCGTCGAGGGGCGACACGTGTTCGAGCACCTCACGGTGCACGAGAACCTGCTCGCGGGGGCGCACACGCGCCGGGACCGTGGCGGGGTGCCAGCGGACCTCGAGCGCGTCTACGGGTACTTTCCGCGGCTGGCGGAGCGGAAGCGCCAGTCGGCGGGCTACCTGTCGGGCGGCGAGCAGCAGATGCTCGCGCTCGGGCGCGCGCTCATGGCCCGCCCGCGGCTCATGCTGCTCGATGAACCGTCGCTGGGGCTCGCGCCGATTCTCGTGCGGGAGATCTTCGGAATCATCCGGCGGATCACCGAGGAGGAGGGCACGACCATCCTTCTCGTCGAGCAGAACGCGCGCCTCGCCCTCTCCGTCGCGGACTACGGGTACGTCATGGAGTCGGGCCGCGTGGTGCTGGAGGGTTCCGCGGAGGAACTGGGAGACAACGAGGACGTGCGCGAGTTCTACCTGGGCCTGAGCGAGATCGGGCGGCGCTCGTATCGCGACGTGAAGCACTATCGCCGCCGCAAGCGGTGGCTGTCGTGAGCACGGTGGGGCGTCGTCCCCTGGACGCCGCGGAAGCGCCGCCCGACTGGGACGCGGCGCAGGATGCGCTGGCGGACCGGGCCGTCCGCCTGGCGCTCGAGCGCAGCGGGGAAGCCGGAGTGCGCCTGCGGGCGGCCGGGGTCGCCCACCCCGAGCCGCGCGGCGTGGCGGGGCTGCGGGAGGTGGCGGTCCTGGCCAAGGACGACCTGCCGGACCTGCAGGCCGCCCAGCCGCCCTTCGGCGGGATGCTCGGCGTGGATGTCGGCGTCCTCCGGCGCATCCACCGCTCCCCCGGCCCGATCAACGACCCCGAGGGCCAGCGGGCGGACTACTGGCGCATGGCCCCGGCGTTCCGCGCGGCGGGGTTCGAGCGCGGCGACGTGGTGCTCAACACGTTCTCGTATCATCTGACCCCGGGCGGTCACATGATGGATGCGGGGTTGCGCGCCGTGGGGTGCGTGGTCGTGGCGGGCGGGGTGGGGAACACGTCGGCCCAGGCCGCCTTCGCGTCACAGATCGGCGCCGCCGGCTACGTGGGGACGCCGCAGTTCCTCCTCGCCCTCCTGGAGCGGGGGAGGGAGGACGGGATCTCGGCCACGTTCCGTCGCGCGCTGGTCAGTGGCGCGCCCCTGCCTCCCGATCTCCGCAGGTTGCTTCAGGAAGGCCACGGAGTCTCGGTCTTTCAGGCGTACGGGACCGCCGACGCCGGGGCCATCGGCTACGAGTGCGACGCGAAGGACGGCTGGCACATCGCGCCGGGCGTCGTCGTCGAAGTGCTGGACCCTGGTACGCGCGCGCCGTGCGCGCCCGGCAAGCCCGGCGAGGTCGTCGTCACGAGCCCCAACCCGGTCTACCCGCTCGTCCGCTTCGGCACGGGCGACCTGTCGACGTTCCGCCCCGACGGGTGCGACTGCGGACGCACCTCCCCCCGGCTGGCGGGCTTCCTGGGCCGAACCGGCGAGGGCGTGAAGGTGCGCGGCATGTTCGTCCATCCCCGGCAACTGGCGGAGGCGCTCAAAGGCGCCCCCGGCGTCCGGCGCTACCAGGGGTCGGTCACCGAGGAGGAGCATCGCGACATCCTCGTCGTCTCCGTCGAGCCCGCGGGCCACGGGCCGCCCGATCTCGACGCAGTCGCCGCCCGCCTCAGGGAAGCGACCCGGCTCCGCGTGGAAGTCCGCGCCGTCGAGCCGGGAACGATCCCCGACGACGCCCCTGCGATCGTCGACCTCCGCGAACGGAGCCGAAGTTAGCTGGAGTTGGCCGGAGTTAGCCGGGGTTCGCCGGAGACGGAAGGCACCTGGTTGCCGGCGATCCAGACGGATTCGATCGCGCGCAGGTTCTCGACGCCCTCCAGCGGATCCGCGTTGAGGAGGATGAGATCCGCCCAGTTGCCGGCCTCGATCGTGCCGACGTCCTCGAGTCCCGCGCAGCGCGCCGCGTCGCCCGTGGAGGCGACGAGGATCTCCATCGGCGACATGCCGGACTCCGCCATGAGCGCGAGTTCCATGTGCTCGAAGTAGCCCTGGAAGCGCGCGGGCGGGCCGGTGTCGGTGCCCATGGCGATCGTGACGCCGGCATCGGACAGCGCGCCGAGATTCTCCTGGGCCTGCGCGAGCGCCTGCTTGTAGCGCTGGGCCGACTCGCTCTCGCGGTACCGCACCATGCTCTCGGGGGCGCGCAGCGCTTCGAGCACCGCCGGCTCCGCGGAGGCGAGGAAGAAGGGATCCGAGAAGAACTCGGGCTCGCTCTCGTACACGAAGGTCGAGACTTCGCGCGTGAGCGTCGGCGAGTAGCAGACATCGGCTTCGACGAGCCGTGTGGCGAGCGCGTCGTCCACGTCCCGGTCGCGGACGCTGTGCACGATGAAGTCGACCCCGGCGTCGAGCAGCCCGTGGGCGTCCTCGAGGTAGAACAGGTGCGCCGCGACCGGAAGCCCGAGTTCGTGCGCCCCCTCGATCACCGCCCCGTACACGTCCGGCGTCATCTTGTACGTGCTCCCGAGGTTGTCGTCGACCCGGATCTTGATGAAGTCGGCCCCCATCGCCGCGTTCCCGTTCACCATCTCGAGCGCGGCCCCCGGCGTGATCCCCGCCACCACGGCGCCCGCCACATAGAGCCGGGCCCGGTCGAGCGACGGCACGTCCTGTTCTTCGCGCACCTCGACGCCGGCGGGCTCGTCGCCGCCGAGGCTCACGACGGTGGTGACGCCGTAGCTCGCGTACAGTTCGAGTTGGCGCAGCACGTTGTCCCGCGAGTAGTGCCCGCCCTCGAGGCCGAGGGTCGCACCCACGTGGCCGTGTGCGTTGATGAGACCGGGAATGAGGTGTTTCCCGGCCGCGTCCAGGACCTCGGCGTCCGCCGGCACCTCGACCTCCGCCGACGGTCCCACGGACTCGATGCGCCCGTCGCGGAGCACGACCGTCGCGCCGGGCACGGGTTCGGCGCCCGAGCCGTCGATGACGGTCGCCCCGACGATCGCGAGCGCCGGCGCCTCCGTCGCAGCCGCGGGTGAGGAGTCAGGGTCGGCGCCGCCGCAGGCCCCGAGGAGCCCCGCCGCAACGAGCACGATGAGCGAAATCGGAGTGCGCTTCAGCATGATCCGGACTCCTCCAATGGTTGATGCGGCACGCCGGAGAACGTGCAAACAACCATCGTATGAAAAACGTACGAATCCGGGAAGGCGATCATTGCCAAATCGACAAATGGCCGACGTCCTAACCAGCAATTGGACGCTATTCTAACCAACAATTGGACGGTAGCGTAACCGACAAATGGCCGCTATCTTTTTTTCATGTCCCGAAACCAGGCGCTTTATGCTCGTACGCTGGCCTCCGCTCTGCGCGAGGCCCTGTCCGACACGCCCGTCGTGTGTCTGGCCGGTCCTCGTCAGTGCGGCAAAACGACGCTTGCCCGCGTCCTGAAGCCGGAGCGGGCGTTCGTAAGCCTGGACCATCCTCCGTTTCTTGACGCGGCATCCGCCGATCCTGCGGGCTTCATGGACAGCCTCCCCCGCGATGTGACCATCGATGAAGTACAGCGGGCGCCCGGGCTCCTCCCGGCGATCAAACTCGCTGTGGATACGGATCGACGCCCAGGACGCTTCCTTCTTACGGGTTCCGCCGACCTGTTGCTGGTCCCCTCCGTCACCGAGTCACTGGCGGGCCGCATGGAGGTCGTGCGCCTCATGCCGCTCTCGGAATCCGAGAAGGAGCGCCGCCCCGGTGGTTTTCTCCGCGACTTCCTCGAGGGGCGGTTGCAGCCCTCACTCCGCCCGGGGACAGGACCGACCGCGCCGGCACTTGCCACCCGGCTCACAGCGGGGGGATACCCGGAGCCTCTGACGCGAACGCCGGCCCGCGCACGGCAGTGGCATCGCCAGTACGTGCGGGGGATCGTGGATCGGGACGTTCTCGATGTCTCGAACGTTCGGGCTGCCGACCAGGTCGGTCGCCTCCTGGAACTTCTTGCGGTCCGGAACGGCGAACTGTTCAACGCCAGCCGCGTGGCGCGCGATCTCGGCCTGCAACGAGTAACGGTTTTGGAATACGTCTCCGTCCTCGAGCGACTCTTTCTCGTCAGGCGCCTGCTCCCCTGGCACCGCAATCCCGGAAAACGACTGATAAAATCGCCCAAGACCCATCTGATCGACAGCGGTCTCGCGGCAACGCTTGCGCAGCTCTCCGCCGGGGACTGGCTCACGAAACGGCAGCGCATGGGACATCTCCTCGAGTCCTTCGTGGTGCAGCAGTTCGTGGCGCAGGCAGGCTGGACGGATCCCGATCTCCGCTTCTGGCACTACCGGGACAAGGACGGCTGCGAGGTGGATCTGGTGATCACGCTCGGGTCACGGACCTGGGGCGTCGAAGTGAAAGCGACGAGTACGCCGGGACAGTCGGCGGGGAAGGGGCTGAGGCGCCTCGCCGCGCTCTGCGGGGATGACTTCGAGGCCGGAATCGTTCTCTACAACGGCGGCGACATCCTGCCGCTCGCCACAGATCGGATGTTGGCCGTTCCGTTCAGCGAACTCTGGACGCGATAGCCCGACCGCACTCCGTTCCCCGCTTCGTCAGATCGGGCGTTCGCCGCGGATGGTGACGCGGTAGCCGGAGCGCACGGCGGGGAAGTAGTCCCAGATCGCGTGGTGCTGCGTGCAGCGGTTGTCCCAGAAGGCGACGGAATGCGGGCGCCAGCGGAAGCGGCAGTGGAAATCCGGCCGCTGCACGTGCCGGAAGAGGAAGTCGAGCAACCCGATGCTCTCGCCCCGCGGCAGATCCGCGATGCGGACCGTGAACATCTCGTTAACGAACAGCGCCTTCCGCCCCGTCACGGGGTGCGTGCGGACGACGGGATGTTCCGCCGACGGGTACGAGCGACCCCCGTCGTCGCGCCCGATGAGGCGATTGACCTCCCGGTAGTACGGACCGCCGTCATGGACCGCCGTGAGGTCATCGAGCAGCGCCTTCATGCGGTCCGACAGCGCCTCGTACGCGGCGTACATGTTCGCGAACAGGGTGTCGCCGCCGCTCTCGGGCACCGTGTGCAGGCGCAGGATCGAACCCATCGGCGGCATGGGGTCGCACGACACATCCGAGTGCCAGCGCTCGCCGGTCGCCCGCACCGAGTTCTCGTCCGCATGGATCCGGAACACCTCCGGATGTCCCGCGATGCCCGGCTCGTTGGGGTGTTCGATGAGTTCCCCGAACCGGGCCCCCAGCGCCTTCTGGCTCTCGACGGAGATGTCCTGGTCCCGGAAAAAGAGGACGCAATGCGCCATCAACGCATCGCGGATGACCTCGAAACTGTCATCATCGAGGGCGGTGAGGTCCAGGCCGTCGACCTCGGCGCCGATGACGGGTGTCACGGGCCGGATATCCGGTGAGGTTCGCATGCCCGCGAATCTTGAACGGATCGGGCCCCGCAGCAACGCCGGGCCTCCGTCGAGCCGAAGGAGCTTGCCTGAGGCACGCGTGCCGTTTCATTTTTTCAGGTCGGATTGTGGGCGCGGTACCCCAGGAGGGTCTTGAATGAAGGGTCGTTGGCCAGCCCTGCTGTTTGCGATGGGCATCGCCCTCAACTGTGGGGGCGGCGGTTCGGGCGAGGGCCCGGTCGGTACGCCCATCGAGCCTCCTCCGCCTGCACCACCGCCGCCCCCGCCCGTCGGGCCGCCGCCGCCTCCGCCGCCTCCACCGCCGCCGCCGCCCAGAGTGGAGGTACCGTTCGGGTCGGACGCGAACTTCGACATCCTGGACGACACGTTCGTCGATCCCGACGGAAATCACGATCAGGAAGCCCAGGTGACGGTGAAGCGGCACGCGGTCATCACGTGGACGCAGAACGGCACGAACATCCACCGGGTGGAGTTCAGCAAGGTCCCAGAGGGCGCGAACGCGGTGGACAGCGACGATCTGCGGCCGGGTACGGTCTGGGATTATCGTCCCCGGGTCGAGGGCGAGTACGTGTTCTTCTGCCGCTACCACGAGTACATGATGGATGTGCGAATCATCGTGGAAAGCCCCTGACGGGAGCTTCCGCGACCCCGGTGCATATGTCTCCCGCATGTTGAATCGCACTCGCAAGGCGCTCGCCTTCACGGCCACGGGACTCCTGCTGGGCCTCGCCGCCTGTGGGGACGGTTCCGTCACGCCGCCGGTCCCGCCGCCGGTCCCGCCCGCGCCTCCGCCGGAACCGCCGCCCCCGCCGCCACCGTCTCCCGAGGTCGTGCGGGCGATGCTCATCGACACGGTGCGCCTGCTCGTGGACCACCGGAACCTCGACCCCCTCGAGCCGCCGCCCTCCGTGCGGCCGGAACTCGTCGAACTTGGACGCGTCCTGGCCTTCGACCGGATCCTGGGCGGGAACCGCGACATCTCCTGCATGACGTGCCACCTTCCCAGCTTCGCGATGGGGGACGGCCGGTCGCTCTCGGTCGGTGTCGGGGGACGGGGACTGGGTCCGAACCGGACGCACCCCGAGGGCGAGTTCATCCCGCGCAACTCGCCCGCGCTCTTCAACCTCCATCTCTCGACGCAGTTCTTCTGGGATGGATTCGTGGAGGAAACGGAGGACGGCTCCATCGCGACCGAGGCCGGGGATCAACTGACGCCCGGGATGCAAGCGGTGTTCGAGTTCGGCGCGCTCTCGGCGCAGCCCATGATTCCCGTGCTGCGGCGCAAGGAGATGCGCGGCTTCGGCGAGGATAACGAACTGGCGGCGCTGGAGGATGACGACTTCACCGGCGTGTGGGCGGCGCTCATGGCGCGGCTGGGAGAGATCGAGGCATACCGTGAGATGTTCGAGGCCGCGTACCCCGGCACGGCCTTCGACGACATGTCCTTCGCGCACGCGGCGAACGCGATCGCGGGCTTCTACGTGGCCGAACTCACCTTCATCGACACGCCGTGGGACCGGTTCCTGAGGGGGGACGACGACCAGCTCGGCGATTCGGCGCTGCGCGGCGCGAAGAGCTTCATGACGATCCGCTGCATGCTGTGTCACGAGACCGACCAGTTCGACGACCGCAACAACGAGCACCACAACGCGGCCATCCCGCAGATCGGACCCGGGCTGGGCGACGGGCCGGGCGGGAACGACGACTTCGGCCGCGAGCGCGTGACGGGAGACCCGGCGCACCGCCGCCTCTTCAAGACGCCGCCGATGCGGAACGTCGAACTCACGGGGCCGTACGGCCACGCCGGTCAATTCGCCACGCTGAAGGCGATCGTGGTCCACTACGACAGCATCGACAGCCGGCTCCGGGACTATGACGTATCGCAGGTGGATCCCGAACTGCGGAGTACGCTGCTCAACAACTTCGACGAGATCCTCGCGACGCGGGACACGGTCCTGATCCCGATCATCTTCGACGACGCGGAAGCGGACGACCTCGTCGCCTTCCTCGAGTCGCTGACGGACGACGCGGCGCGCGACCTGTCGCACCTGGCGCCGGCGTCCGTGCCCAGCGGACTGCCGATCGACAAGTAGGGAGCAGGCTGTGGCGACAGCCCCGGTGCGGTCGGGCGGTCAGCGGTCCGCGTCGAGAAGCGTCCGGAGCGTCCGCTCGAGTTCGCCGGCCTGAGCCTCGGGATCCGCGAGCGTCGGGTTCCGGACGAGCGCCAGATCTCCGGCGGCATCCACCACGAACAGCGCCGGAACCGAGGCGAGCTTGTAATCGGAGGCGATGCGCTCCGCGCGCAGGAGAAGAGGCGCGTCGAGTCCCCATTCCCGCACGATCGGGCCGGGATCGACCTCGGGGCTTTCCCACGCGTTGAGGTTGAGGAACCGGACGCGCTCCGACGCCCGCTGCTCCGGGAGGGCGGCGTACGCGGCCGCGAGGTCCCGGCACAGAGCGCACCAACTCGCCCCGAAACTCAGCACGACGATGTCCCCGCGCAGGTCCGAGAGGCGGAGGGGCGAGCCTGCATCCGTTTCGATCGTCCAGTCGGGCGCCGGAACGCCCGGTTCGATCCGCCGCGCGTCCTCATCGATGACCTCGCCGCCCTCGGGACCGAGAAGGTCCACGCGGATCGCGAGTTGGTCGGCCGTGATCGTCGGATCGACGAGCATGCTCCGGATCTCGAACGCGACGGCCCCGCTCCCGTCATCCGCCTCCCAGCGGAAGGCGCGGGGCAGGTGGTCCTCGACTCCGATGTGCCACCACACCCGCGCGGGGCCGAACTCGGTCGTCCTTCCGCGCAGCACGTCGCACAGGACGCCGCCGATCGTCTCCCGGCTCACGAGTTCCATGTCGCTCGCCAGTTCCGCCTGGAACGGCTGAGGTTCGGTGAACGCCGAGAGGACCGCGAAGGGCGCGTTGGCCACGAGATGGCCGGAGCCCCCCGAGATCGTCCCGTGACGGAACTGGCCCAGCGCCTCGTCACGGGCCGCGACGTAGTCGCCTCCCCCGGACACGATGAGCGCGGGTGCCTCGCCGGGCGCGTCGGTGGGTGCGTCGCCCGGCGACGGTTCGCCCGGTTGCGGAGCGGGGGTCCATGACGGGGACGGCCGAAGTTCGGCCCAGTAGATCGGGGGCTCGCCGGGGGCCCTGATCAGCCGCACCCTTCCGGTGTAGGCCCCCCCGGCGCTGCCGCTCCCCTCGTACGCGTACTCGTACGCGAGGCTCGAAAGTCGCTCGATGGCGGCGGCGGCATCGAGGAGCCGCTCCCGGCCCGTCGGCGCCGATTCGCACGACAGGCACAGGGCGGCCGCGACGCCGGCCGCCACCGCCGCGCGCAACGCTCGATTCGTCCTGTGTGACCTCATGTTTGCCATCCGCTCCCCGGCGCTCCGAAGTTGGATTCCATATGTCACGTCCGGCAGCCCGGGGCAAACTCCGGACCACGGCGATGGATGGTGGAGATGGAACCGACGAAGCGCGAATCGAACGAAACCGGCGAGATGACACCGGCGGGCGTCGACCGGCGGACGCTGCTCAAGCTGGGCGCGATGGGGGCGGGAGCCGCGGTCCTGGGTGCCTGCCGCGGGCCCGAGGCCGACGGTGCATCGGCACGGTCCGCGAGCGGCTTGGCGCGGTCCCGAAGCGGCGCCCCGGCGCCGGAGGCCCTCTTCTCCGCTGCCCCGATGGAGACGGTGCGGATCGGTTTCGTGGGGATCGGCGGCATGGGATCGGTCCACGTCCGCAATCTCCTCGACATGGAGGGCGTGGAACTCACGGCGCTCTGCGACATCCGGCCCGAGCACGCCGAGCGGGCCCGCGACTGGGTGCTCGAAGCCGGGGGCCCGGAGCCGACGCTCTACACGCGCGGGGAGACGGACTTCCTCCGCATGTGCGAATCGGAGGACATCGACCTCGTCTACACGGCCACGCCGTGGCGCTGGCACGTGCCCGTCTGCGTGGCCGCCATGGAGCACGGGAAGCACGCGGCGACGGAGGTTCCGGCGGCCTACACGATGGAGGACTGCTGGCGTCTCGTGGAGACCGCCGAGGGGACGCGTAGGCACTGCGTGATGATGGAGAACGTTAACTACGGCCGCTGGGAGATGCTCGTCTTCCACATGGCGCGGCTCGGGCTGTTCGGCGAGATCCTGCACGGCGAGGGCGGTTACCTGCACGACCTGCGCGCCATAAAGTTCGCCGACACCGGCGAGGGGTTGTGGCGGCGGGAGCACTCGAAGACGAGAGACGGCAACCTCTATCCCACGCACGGGCTCGGACCGATCGCCAACTGCATGGACATCAACCGGGGGGACCGCTTCGACTACGCGGTCTCGATGAGCGGGCCGTCGCGCGGGCTGCAGGACTTCGCGCGCGAACACTTCCCCGAGGGCGCGTCGGAGCGCCGGGAGACCTTCGCCCTCGGCGATGTGAACGTCACCCTCATCAAGACCGCCCTCGGCCGCACGATCTACGTCTCGCACGACACGAACCTCCCCCGCCCGTACTCGCGGATCCACCTCGTCCAGGGGACGCAGGGCCTCTTCCAGGGCTATCCCGAACGGGTGTACGTCGAGGGCCGCAGCGAGGGACACCGGTGGGATGAGGCGGAGGACTACCTGGAGGAGTTCGAGCACCCGCTGTGGCGCGAGATGGCCGGGGCCGGGGCGGGCCGCGGACACGGCAGCATGGATTACCTCGAGGACTACCGGCTCATCAAATGTCTGCGCGAGGGACTGCCCACCGACATGAACGTGTACGACGCGGCGGCGCTGTCGGCCGTGTGCGCGGTGAGCGAGGAGTCGGTGGCGGACCGCAGCCGGCCGGTCGACTTCCCCGACTTCACCCGCGGCCGGTGGGAGACGTGGCCGCAGCTCGGCGTCGTCGGGGCCTGACGAAGGCGCGGACGCGCCGTCCGCCCTTCGCGCTGCGGGTGCTCCGCGGTCTGGCCGTCCTCACCGCGCTCGGACTCGCCGGCGCGGCGGCCTGGACCGGGCTGCGCTCCGCCGGTTTCCGTTTCCGCTGGGATGTGGAACCACCGCCACCATCCACGGCCGAGGCGCCCGCCCTCCGCGAGGCCCCGCCGCCTTCGGAGCCGCCCTCCGCCGCGGCCGCGCCGGGAGAAGGCGAACCGGCCGACACTCCGCCCTCCGGGGGCGGTCCCCTGGCGAGCGGCCGGTACGAGCGGGTCGAGTTCGAGACCTACGCCGATGGCCGGCCCGTCGTCTCCAACACCCCGGTGGAGGCGGAGTGGCGGGAACAGGGCCTCGTAGTGTCCTTCGAATCCTACACGGCCGACGCTACCCGGCCTCACGTCCTGGACGCCCGCGGCTACCTGCCCCCGAACGCGTCGATGCACGCGCTGAGCTTCCCGCTGGCGGGAGACCGGGGTCTGGAGGTCGGCGTCATCCACCTCGATTTCCCCGGACGCCCCCGGAGCGTGACGTTCACGCTCTTCGGCCCCGATCTCATCGAAGCCTTCGAGGTGATCGCCTGGAGCGGCGGCGAACGCCTCTCCGCCTCGGCCCGGGCCCATGCCCCGGACCTGCGTTACGCCTCCGAGGACGATTCAGGGTCTGGGACGGCGACCTACAGCCCCGGCGGTCGCTCGCTCTTCCGGGCCGAACGCGTCCGCATCGAGGCTCCGCTCGGGGTCGATCGCATCTCGCTCGACGGCTGGGGTCCTCCGGGCCACGTGCTCCTCGTGGACCACCTCGAAATCGACCCCTGAAGCCCCTGACGGTCCGCGACCCCCACGCGCCATGCGCCGGGGCAGCCGGATCCGGTCAGTCGAAGCCCACCCGGGGGAGCGCCCGGAACAGCCCGACGGCGGCGGCGACGGCCACGAGTCCGAAGCCGACGGCGGCGGCCGGCCTCCCGTACAGCGCCATCCCCGTGCCGAAGAGCGCGGCGTACACGGTCACGCAGCCCAGGCCCCACGCGGCGAGACCCGCGGCCAGGCTCCCCGGCGCGTCCGGCTGCGTGTTCACGGCCCTCCGCCAGCCGCGGGCGAAGGGGCGGATGCGGTCGTAGAAGCCCTGCAGCGTCGCCGTGTCCGTGGGTCGGGTGAGGAACGTCACGAGGAGCCACACCGCCGTCGTCAGCACGACGCCCAGCAACAGGCTGACCGCCGGATCGAGCGCCGGCAGCCCCACGCGCTCGTGGAAGAGCGGGAACCAGAGCGCCACGCTCGCGGAAGCCGCCATGCCGGAGATCTCCGACCACGCGTTCACCCGCCACCAGAACCAGCGCAGGAGGAAGATCAGGCCGCTCCCGGCGTGCAGCAGCAGGATGAGTTCGAACGCCTGTTTCGCGCTGTCGAGAAAGAGTGCGAGGGCGGCGGAGAGGACGATCAGCACCCCGGTGGAGAGCCGCGCCACCCGCACGTAGTGGGCCTCGTCCCGCTCCGGGGCCACGAACCGGCGATAGAAGTCGTCGACGACGTAGGACGACCCCCAGTTCAGGTGCGTGGAGATGGTCGACATATACGCGGCCGCGAGCGAAGCGACGACGAGTCCCAGGAGTCCGTGCGGCAGGAAGACGAGCATCGCCGGGTAGGCGAGGTCGTGCCCCAGAAGGCTCGGATCGAGGTCGGGGAAGGCCGCCCCGATGGAGTCGAGCGTGGGATAGACGGCGATCGAGGCGAGGGCGACGAGAATCCACGGCCACGGCCGCAGCGAGTAGTGCGCGATGTTGAACCACAGCGTGGCGCGCATGGAGTCGCGCTCGTTGCGCGCCGCGAGCATCCGCTGCGCCGCGTACCCGCCTCCGCCCGGCTCCGCTCCGGGATACCAGCTCGCCCACCACTGCACCGCGATCGGGATGACGAACACCATCGCCGCCGTCCGCCAGTCCGAGAAGTCGGGCAGCAGCGACAGGTTCTGCGAGATCTCCGGGTGCGTGACGAGCCCGGCCAGGCCGCCGACCTCCGGCTGCGCGAGCGCGTACGAGGCCGCCGCGACGGCGCCGATCATGGCGACCGCGAACAGGAGGAGATCGGTGACGACCACGCCCCAGAGCCCGGACGTCGCGGAGTAGAGCGCCGCCACCGTGCCCGCGACGAGCACCGTCGTGTACTTGTCCGCCCCGAGCAGGACCCCCGAGATCTTGATTGCGGCGAGCGTGACGG
This sequence comes from Candidatus Palauibacter australiensis, assembly GCA_026705295.1. Lineage (NCBI taxonomy): Bacteria > Pseudomonadati > Gemmatimonadota > Gemmatimonadia > Candidatus Palauibacterales > Candidatus Palauibacteraceae > Candidatus Palauibacter > Candidatus Palauibacter australiensis. The sequence goes on along the minus strand of JAPPBA010000177.1, from coordinate 21,372 downwards.
TCGCCATGATGACGACGTTGAAGAAGACGCCCAGATAGAGAGCCCGGAAGCCGCGCAGGAAGGTCGCCGCCCGCCCGGAATAGCGGAGTTCATAGAAGCCGATATCCGTGAAGACGCCCGAGCGCCGCCACAGCTTCGCGTAGAAGAACGTCGTGCACATCGCCGTGATGAGGAACGCCCACCAACCCCAGTTCCGGCTCACGCCGCCGTTGCGGACGAGGTCCGTGACGAGGTTCGGGGTGTCGGTGGAGAAGGTCGTGGCGACCATCGACGTCCCCAGCAGCCACCAGGGCAGCTTCCGGCCCGCGAGGAAGAACTCGTTCGTGCCGGAGCCGGCGCGCCGGGCGAACCAGAGCCCGACGCCGAGGGCCACGGTCCCGTACGCGGCCAGGACGATCCAGTCGAGGCCGTTCAGTTGCACGGGATCACCGGCCGGCGTGGCTCAGCGGGCGTGCCTCGGCGGGCGCACATCGGCGGTCGCCGCGATCCGGCAGCGGGCCGCTACCATTCCCAGCCCGAGCGGTAGTCGGCCTTCACGTAGCGTTCGGGGATCGAGACGCCGTCGAGGATCTCGCCCGTCGCCGGATCGAGGCGGACTTCCCGGCCGCTTCGCACCGAGAGGTTGCCGAGGAGCACCATCTCCGTCAGCGGTCCCGCGTGTTCGACGAAGTTGGAGCCCGCGGGCGGCCCGTCCTTGCAGGCGGCGGCGAACTCCGCGTACACGCCGTCCGTACGCGGGTACTTCTCCGGCGGCGGGTCGGCCCGAATCTCGGCGTCCCGCTCCGTGTCGAGCAGCCGGGGGTTCTCGCCGTAGATCCCCGCGAACATCTTGCCGTCGGTCCCGATCCACAGTTGCCCGCTCGACTCGAAGGGCCAGCGCGCGTCGTCCGGCACTTCCTCGGGCCGGGGCGGCGAGAGGTTGCCGTCGCGCCACACCACCTTCACGGCCGGCCGGTCCCCCCGCGCGGGGAAGTCGTACTCGATGCGCGACGCCGCGGGCGCCGTCTCCGGGAACCGCGTCGTCGATTCCGCCGAGATCCGCTCCGGCGTGCCGAGGTCGAAGGTCCAGAAGGCGGCGTCCATCGCGTGGCACCCGATGTCGCCCAGCGCGCCGGTCCCGAAGTCCCACCAGCCGCGCCAGTTGAAGGGAGCGTAGGCCGGGTGGTAGGGGCGGTCGGCCGCGGGCCCGAGCCACAGGTCCCACTCCAGCCAGGGCGGGGCGTGGTGCGCCTCGGTCGGTCGCAGGATCGCCTGCGGCCAGATGGGTCGGTTCGTCCAGTACTCCACGCGCCGGATCTCGCCGATCGCGCCGGCCTCGTACCATTCGCGGATTTCCCGCGTCCCGTCCTGCGCGTGACCCTGGTTCCCCATCTGCGTGGCGACCCCCGCGCGTTCCGCGGCGGCGACGAGTTGGCGCACCTCCCAGATCGTGGTCGCGAGCGGCTTCTGAATGCGCGTGGGCTTGCCCAGTGAAAGGGCCATCATGCCGGCCGCAGTGTGCGTGTGATCCGGCGTGGAGATCAGGACCGCGTCGATGTTGTCGGCCTCTTCCGAGAGCATCGTGCGGAAGTCGCGGTAGCGTTTGGCCCGCGGGAAGGCGCTCCACGAGCCGGCCGCCTGGCGCTCGTCCACATCGCACAGGGCGTAGATGTTCTCGCCGACGCCCGCCATGCCGCGCACGTCGCCGCCTCCCATGCCGCCGACCCCGATGTGCGCCACGTTCAGCGTGTCGCTGGGCGCGCGGTGCCGGGGCCCGCCGAGCACATGCGCGGGTACGATGCTCAGGCCGAGGCCGGCCGCGCCCGAGGCCCGAACGAAGTCGCGCCGGGAGAAATCGTTCTTCAGCGTCATCTGCGCCTCACTCCGGGACAGGTCTGCGAAAGAAAGTCCGCCTGCATGGTCTCGCGCCGACGGCCACCGGTGTACACTAAGCCAGACCCAGGCGTTCGAGAACCTCCGGCGGCGGGCCGTCAAAGCGGGGCATGGGCCGGTTCCCCACGAAACCGAGGTCGGCCATCCCCTCCGCCGTCGTCCAGAACGCGGTCGACGTGAGATCCCGCACGCGGTCGAAGAAGCGGGCCGCGACCCGGTATTCCGGCGCCGCGTTCTCCGCCCAGCAGATGTCGTCGCAGATCGCGTGCTTCTGCTCGAGCGTGAGTTCGGTGAAGCGGCCCCCGAAACGTTCCGCCGATTCGATGTCCAGCCACACGAGCCCGCCGCGGACGAGCGTCAGATCGTCCCGGTTTCCGTCGTAGGGCGCGCTCACCCACTCGTCGATGAAGGCGTGCGCCCCGAGCGCCGCCGCGCCGGGGGAGTGGTCGTCCTCGGGGATGATGACGTCGCACAGGGAAGCGAGGGTGGCGAGTTCGTCCTCGGTCAGGACCAGGTCCCACCACACGACCGGCGAGACGAGGTCCGGGTCCGTCGGCGTGCCGGCGGCCCGGCGGTTGCCGCCGCTCGTGGCGCCGGAGAAGGCGGTCGCATCCTCGGCGCCGGGAACCGCGGATTCACCGCCGTCGGCGCACGCCCCCGCGGAGATGGTGGCCGCGCCCGCCGCCCCGGCCGCGAGCACCTGGAGCGCCCGGCGCCGGGTCAGTCCCTCGGTCGCCTCCGGTTCCCGTTCGCGGTCCCGCGCCCGTTCGCGTGGGTGGTCCGCCATCAGAGCGCTCCCTGCCGAAGTTGATCCACGAGGTACTCGGAAGACCGCCAGGCGATCGCCATGATGGAGAGCGTGGGGTTCTTGTCCGCGTTGGAGACGAACGGCCCACCGTCCATCACGAACAGATTCGGGACCTCCCACGACTGACAGTACTGGTTGAGCACGGAGTTCTCCGGCCGGTCTCCCATCCGCACGCCGCCCACCTCGTGGATGATCTGGCCCGGCGCCAGGATCGCGCGGGCGCCATCCGTCTGCACCGTCGAGAGCACGCGCCCGCCCATCTCCTCGATGATCCCGGCGAACGTCTGCTGCATGTGACGGGCCTGGTTGAGTTCGTGGTCGGACCACTTCCAGTGGAACCGGAGCACGGGGATGCCCCATTGATCGACGACCTCCGGGTCGATCTCGCAGTAGCAGTCGTCGTTGGGGATCATCTCGCCGCGGCCGTCGAAGTAGGTGAACGAACCGTAGTAGCGGCGGCATTCCTCCTTGAAGCGCTGTCCGTAGGCGCCCTCGGTGAGCGGCTCGATGCCGCTGAACGCGCCGTAACCCGGCATCCGCTGCCCGCCGCCGAACTCGATGTGGTAGCCGCGGGCGAAATCGAGGCGCCCGGCCGCCTGCTCCCCGTACAGCCACCACGGCATGTACATGTGCATCGCCGAGGCCCCTTCCTCGGCGTGCCGCGGCAGGTACTCGAGCGCGGGAATCTGGCCGGAGACGCCGGCGCCCACGGTGTCCATGATGTACTTGCCGACGAGTCCGCTCCCGTTGGCGAGGCCATCGGGGAAGAGCGAACTGCGGGAGTTGAGGAGGATGCGGGCGGACTCGAGGGCGCTGGCCGCGAGGATGACGACGGGAGCCGCGGCATGGCGGTCGGCGCGCGCCTGCTTGTCCACGTAGTGGACCCCGTTCGCCCGTCCCTGCGCATCGAGCGTCACCTCGCGCACCATGGCGTCGGTGATCGTCGTGAGGTTGCCGGTCGCCTGCGCCGGCGGCAGGCAGACGGTCGTCGACTGGAAGTTGGCCTTGATCGAGCAGCCCCGTCCGCATGGCGTCGCCCAGTAGCAGGGCGCGCGGCCGCGCATGGCGTCGCGCGTCACGCGTTGGGCCAGGGCGTTCCCCGGCCACAGCATCCGCGACAGGCCTTCCGCGTCCTGCGCTTCGGTGAGGATCGCGATGTGCGCGGGCACGACGGGGATCCCGAGACCCCCGCACGCCTTCTTCGCGAGCAGTTCGTAGGCGCGCGGCGCGGGCGGCGGCTGGAGGATTCCATCGGAGGAGTCGGGCGTGTTCTCGAGCCCCTCGCTCGAGCCGTAGATGCCGACGAAGGCCTCGGTCCGGTCGTACCATGGCGCGAGGTCGTCGTACGTCATCGGCCAGTCGAACCCGAGCCCGTCCCGGCTGTAGGGCTTGAAGTCGTACGGCCCCATGCGGAGGGAGATGCGGCCCCAGTGGTTCGTCCGCCCCCCGAGCATGCGGGCCCGCCACCACATGAAGTTGACCCCTTCGGCGTTCGTGTAGGGTTCGCCGGGGACGCGCCAGCCGCCGTCCACCGTCGCGTCGTAGAAGCCGAACGGCTTGTCGGCGGTCCCCGCGGCGCGGAGCGGCGCGTCGGCGGGGAGCTGGAACATCGGGGTCTCCGACACCGGATCGTAGTCCCGCCCCGCCTCGAGGAGCAGGACCCGGAGGCCGTGGCAGGCGAGCACGTAGGCGGCCATGCCGCCCCCCGCGCCGGAGCCGACGATGATGACGTCGTGGGCGTCCTGGCTGCGCCGCCTTAACGCGGGCGCCGAGGCGGCTGTTGTCGGACGCGGGCGTGATGAAGGCATGGCCCGACGATGAGCGCGGAGGGCGCCGGTGGTCAACGGGTCGTCTTGCCGCGTCCGACCGGCGCACAAACCTTCAGCGCCACCGGAGCGGAAACTCGATGGGAGGCGAGATGCACGGACGAGCCGTCGCGGGGCTCATGGTCACGGTGGCGCTGACGGCGGCGGCGGGCCGACCGGCCGCGGCACAGTCGCTCACGGACCTCGTGTCGGAACTGTTCGTGTTCGGGCAGTGCGGCGTGCCTCTGTGCCTCGACCCGGACTTCGAGGAGACCGGGATCTTCAATACGGAGCACGGCCGGCACTTCCTGCGCGAGCGGGTCCCGCGAAACGACGCGCTCATCCTCTCCTTCCAGGGGGGCATCGCCGCCGTGGTCGGGAGCCTTCCCCCGACGGCGATGTCGGGCGGCCGCATCTGGTCGGACGAAGAGCGGAGCGCGTCGTTCGGGCCGATCTTCGCGGAACGGGCGGAGACCCTCGGGATGGGGCGGTTCTTCCTCGGCCTCGAAGCGACCGCCTTCCAGGTCACGAACTTCAGCGGCGTGCCCACGGACAACCTCGTTTTGAACTTCTTCCACGAGGATTCGAACGTGGCCCTGGGTCCGGACCCCGGGCTCGGCCTGCCCTTCTTCGAGCGCGATGTGCTCAGGGTGCGGACGAACCTCGACCTCGATTACACGGTGGCCACGGCGGTCCTGAGCGCCGGCCTGGCGTCCTTCCTCGACGTGGGGTTCGCGGTGCCGGTCGTGCGGGCCAATCTGAGGGGGACGGCACACGCTCAGATTCTGCCGCTCGGCAACGCGCTCGCGCACCGTTTCGGCGGCACGCCCGCCGCGCCGGTCCTCGAAGCGCGCAACTCCGTGAGAGGGTCGGCGACGGGAATCGGCGATATCTCCGCCCGCGTGAAGGTCAACCTCACGAGCGGGACGACCGTGGGCCGTGCGCCCCCGCCCGTGAGCATGGCGCTCCTGGCGGACGTCACCTTCCCCACGGGCCAGGAGGAAGATCTGCTCGGCCTGGGCGAGGGGCGTGGCCGCGCCGTGGCGATTCTCTCCCTCAATCGGGGACGGTTCTCGCCCCATGTGAACGCCGGCTATCTCCTGCGCGAGGGCAACCTGCGCGACCGGAACTTCGACCGGGACGCGGTGCTCGCGACAGTGGGATTCGATGCCCAGGCGTCCGACGTCCTCACGGTGGCCGCCGACCTCATCACTCGCTGGGAACTGGCGGATCCGGAGCATCCGCTGCCGGGTCCCGTCACCTTCGTCGGCAACCCGGCGCTCACGGTCGAGTCGTCATCCCTCCCGGACGTCGGTCACCATTTCATCGACCTCGCCGTGGGGCTCAAATACATGCTCGGCCGAGACATGATTCTCGCCACGAACGCCTTGCTCCCGATCCAGGCGGCCGGTCTGCGGCCGGACATCCTGTGGACGCTGGGGATCCAGGGCACGTTCAGGTAGGGCACGTTCAGGTAATGGTCGAAGACCGAATCACATAGTCCCTCGCGTGGAGGTGTCGATGTTCTTCTTGCCACGAACGGGATCGGCCCGCCGGCGCCCAGTCGCGCCGATGCCGGCCGCCGTCGCCGCAGCGCTCGCCGCGGGAGCGCTGGTCGCCGGCGCCCTCAGCGCCCAGACCCCGCCGCGGGCGCGGGACCTCGGGATCCCCTTCCCGGGGGAGCCCGGAGCCTGGAACGCGATCACCGATGTGGCCGGCGTTCGGGTCGGGCACGCGACGATCATCGAAGGCGAAGGAGCGCTCGTCGTCGGGGAGGGTCCCGTGCGCACGGGCGTGACCGCCGTGCTCCCGCGCACGGAGAGCTACGAACCCGTCTTCGCCGGCTGGTACTCGCTGAACGGGAACGGCGAGATGACGGGGACGACCTGGGTCGAGGAATCGGGCTTCCTCGAAGGTCCGGTGATGATCACCAACACCCACAGCGTGGGAGATGTCCACCAGGCGGTCATCGAGTGGTCGCGGGATGCGGAGGCGAACCATCCCATCGCGCCGGGCATCTGGTGGAGCCTGCCGCTGGTGGCGGAGACCTGGGACGGGCGGCTCAACGACATCAACGGCTTCCACGTCGGCAAGGAGCACGTGTTCGCGGCGATCGAGAGCGCCGCCGCGGGCTCCGTCACGGAAGGGTCGGTCGGTGGCGGGACCGGCATGGTCTGCAATTCGTTCAAGGGCGGGATCGGGACCTCGTCCCGGCTCGTGGGGGACTACACCGTCGGCGTGCTCGTGCAGTGCAACTACGGGCGCCGGCCGGAGTTGCTGATCGCGGGCGTGCCGGTCGGACAGGAACTCCTCGGCTGGACGCCGCCCGGCGGCGCGGGGGGTGCGGCGGACGCGGGCGCGTTCGACGGTCTCGGTTCGATCATCGTCGTCATCGCGACGGACGCTCCGCTGCTGCCGCACCAGTTGAAGCGGCTCGCGCGCCGGGCGCCGATCGGGATCGGGCGCATGGGGGGGTACGGGGCGAACAGTTCCGGCGACATCTTCATCGCCTTCTCGACGGCCAACGGCGGGGCGTGGAACCGGGGCGAGAACTCGACCGTCGAGATGATGTCGAACGACGCCATTTCGCCGCTGTTGCTCGCGACGGCCCAGGCCACGGAGGAGGCGATCACGAACGCGATGGTTGCGGGCCGGACCATGGTGGGGCGGGACGGGAACATGGTGCCCGGGCTCCCTCACGACGAAGTCCGGCGCATTCTCGCCGCGCATAACCGCCTGGAGAGGCCGTAGTGGCCGGGCCGAGGCGAAACGGAAGACGGGGTTCAGTGGCCGCCCTGGCCGCGCTCCTCCTGGGCGCGTTCGTACCGGGGCCGGTCGAGGGCGCGGTCGCTGCGCCGTCGGCCCACGCGGGTCCCGAGATCGGCGGCCCTCCCGTCCTCGTGGTCGCTGCGCCGGTCCCCGCACAGGCCGCCCAGGCGTCGGAGCCCGCGGCTTCGGAGTCCGCCGCGACGGAGGATCTGGGCTTCCTGGCGCGACTCGTCACCTGGCTGCGCGAGACCACGGCGGGGCTGGGGTGGCTGGGACCCTTCTTCTTCGGACTCTTCTACGCGCTCGCGGTGGTCCTCTTCGTGCCGGGTTCGGCGCTGACGATCGCCGGAGGCGTCACCTTCGGCCTCGCGCTCGGTACCCTCACCGTGTTCGTGGGCGCGAACATCGGGGCCGCGCTCGCCTTCCTCATCGCCCGCTACGTGCTCCGCGACCGCGTCGAGAAGCTCCTCGCCAACCGCCCGGCGCTGCGGGCGATCGACCGCGCGGTCGAAACCCAGGGCTGGCGCATCGTCTTCCTCACCCGCCTCTCACCGGTGTTTCCGTTCAGCGCGCAGAACTACTTCTACGGCCTCACCGGCGCGACCTTCACCCAGTACGTCGCGGCTTCGCTCGTGGGGATGTTCCCGGGGACGCTCCTGTACGTGTACATCGGCGCAGCCGGGGCGGAGGTGGCCGAGGCGTCCGGCGGGGCGGCGAGCTGGGGGCAGACCGCCCTGCTCGTGGCGGGCCTCGCCGCGACGGCCGCCGTCGTCGTCCTCGTCACGCGCGTGGCCCGGCGCGAACTCCAGAAGGCGCTGGCCGAGGTCGAAGACACTCCCGGTTAAGGCTCCGTTGATCGGGGCGGGTAACTCGATGGGGTGTTAGCTTCACACGGCATCGACGGATGAGGAGTCGGCGAGCACATGACGGCTGAAATGTGGACGATCATAGCGGCGGCGATCGCACTGGCTGCCGCGATCCTGCCGGGGCAGTACGCGATCCGGCGCGACTTGACGGCGCTCACGGCCGAAGTAGGCAGTTTCCGTGAACGGATGGGGCGTGAGATCGGCGATCTGCGTGAGCGTATGGCCAGAGTCGAGGGGCTGTTCGAGGGGTTTGCGCGCCGGAGGAAGAACGCAAAGACGGCCTGATTTCGGGCTGGCGGCAGCGGGCGGGTCAGGACAGTTCTTCGACCCGGTGGCCGAGTTCGCGGAGCTTGGCCACGATCGTCGCGATGTGGTCGCGGCCGCGCGTCTCGATTGTGAGTTCGATCCCCACCTTCCCGACGGAGATGTCCCCGAAGGCGCGCGTGTGTTCGATGTGGAGGACGTTGGCGCCCTCGATCGCAACGAGCGCCGTCACTTCGTTGAGGTAGCCCGGACGGTCGCGGACGACGACGGCGAGACGCGCGAGCCGGCCATCGGACCAGAGCGCGCGGTCGATGACCCGCGACACGAGGTTCATGTCGATGTTGCCGCCGGAGAGGATGCAGACGGTGACGTCGGACGGGCCGAGGTCGACCTTTCCCTCGAGGACGGCGGCCACGGACACCGCTCCGCCGCCCTCCACGACGAACTTCTCCGATTCGAGGAGGAAGAAGATCGCGCGGGTGATCTGTTCCTCGTCGATGAGGACGACGTCGTCCACGAGCGCCGCCAGGTGAGGGAAGGCGAGGTCGCCGATCCGCTTCACGGCGATGCCGTCCGCCAGCGTGTCCGAGTTCTCCAGGTGTACGGGCTTCCCGGCGGCCAGCGACTCACGGGCCCCGGGCGAGGCCGCGGCCTCCACGCCGATCACGCGCACCTTCGGGCGCTGCGCCTTCACCACGGTCGCGACGCCGGAGATCATCCCGCCCCCTCCGACGGGGACGATGACCGTCGTGAGGTCGGGCACCTGTTCGAGGATCTCCAGCCCGATCGTCCCCTGGCCCGCCATCACATCGAGGTCATCGAACGCGTGGACGGGCGTGAACCCCTCCTCGCGGGCCAGGCGGTCGACGAGCGCCATCCCGTCGGAGAGGGTCTCCCCGGTCTGAATCACGCGGGCGCCGTAGCCGCGGGTGTGGGCGACCTTGATGAGAGGCGCGTGCGTGGGCATCACGATCGTGCACGCGATCTCCAGCCGGGCGGCGTGATACGCGAGGGCCTGGGCGTGATTCCCGGCGCTGGCCGCGATGACGCCTCCCTCGCGCGCGGCCGGGCCGAGGCGCAGCAGTTTGTGGAGCGACCCACGGTCCTTGAACGACCCGGTGCGCTGCCGGAACTCGGTCTTGAGATGGAAGCGGCCAGCGGCGCGCGCCTCCAGGGCGAAGGACTGCGGGCAGGTGGTCCGCGCCACGCCGGACCGGATCCGTTCGCGGGCCGCGACGACGTCTGAGTTCTCGAGCATGGCAGTCGAGCTGAGCATGGCAATCAAGACCCGGTTGACGGTGACGGGGTTCCGCGGCCGGCGTCAGGACGCGAGGCGCCGCAGGCGGTCGATGGCGCCGGTGGCGTCGAGGCGGGTCAGGTCGATCGCGTGTCCGCCGTCACCGCCCTCCTCGAGCCAGCGGCCGACCATCGCGCTGGGCACGGATTCCCGCGGCGAGAGCACGGGGGGCGCCCGCAACTCCGCCACTCGCACGGCGTAGCAGGCGTCTTCCACGGCCTCCTCCCAGGCACCCTCGACCCACGCCACGCGGCGCCGCCGCAGCACCTGCCCGCGCGCCACGGGCTGGAGCATCCGGTGCGCCTCGTCGAGCCCGGGGAGCACGATGAGCCAGGAGTGCGGTTCCGCTTCCGGCTCCAGCAGGAACCGAAGCTCCTCGAGTTCCTCGATCCACTCGAGACGCAGTTGCGCCGCCGCGGCCCGCTCGAACTCCAGTCTTTCGGAGGCGGCGTCGCGCGCCTCGGCGAACCGGTCCATGAGTTCCCACGCGTAGCCCGGCTCGGCGAGCAGGCGCCCGGCCGTCTCCGCCTGCCGCCGATAGGCGTTGAGTCCCACCCGGCGCGCGCAGGGCGCGGTGCAGAGGTCCATGTCGAACTGCATGCACGGGCTCCGCGCCGGGTCCGGACGCACGGATTCGGCGCAACTCCGCAGCCGGACGATCTTCTCCACGAGGCGACGGATGCGCTCGGGCAACCGGCGACTCCAGAAGGGGCCGACGTAGCGGGCCTCGGCCCGGCGCGGCCGGCGCACGACGCGCAGGCGAGGGAAGGGTTCGTTCTGGCGCAGTTCCAGATACCAGCCGGCATCGCGCCGCTTGAGCGCGCGGTTGTAGGGCGGCCGCTGGCCGAGAATGCGCTCCGCCTCCACGAGTCGCGCTTCGAGGTCGCTCCCGGTCGGATGTGCCTCGACGCCCCGGGCGATCCGCAGCATCTCGGCCAGACGCTCGTTCGACGGTCCCCCCGAGTAGAAGTAGCCCCGCACGCGCCGCCGCAGGTTCACGCTCTTCCCCACATAGAGGGGATGCCCGTGCGCATCCACGAAGACGTAGACGCCCGGGCTCGCGGGAAGATCGGGCACCCACTCCGGAACCGGCGTCGCGCGCGGGATCGCGAGACCTCCTCTGTCTTCGGCCTTCGGTTACCCGCGGCCCGGCCGGCTGCGGGACGGGGAATGTCGGATTCGGGTTGTCTTCGGTCAAGCGGCGGGGCGACGCCGGCCTCGCACGGGCCGCGCACGTTTGGCCGCGGCGCGCCGGCCGCGCATATTCGGCCGCCATGATCGCGCTCATCACCGGCATCACGGGACAGGATGGCTCCTACCTGGCCGAGTTCCTGCTCGACAAGGGGTACGAGGTGCACGGCGTCGTGCGCCGTTCCTCGGTGGAGAAATACGACCGCATCTCGCATCTGCGGGACCGGATCACCCTCCACCAGGCGGACCTCCTCGACCAGCTGTCGCTCATTCGCGTTCTCGAACGCGTGCAGCCCCGTGAGGTGTACAACCTCGCGGCGCAGTCCTTCGTCCCCACCTCCTGGGATCAGCCGCTGCTGACGGGCGAGTTCACGGCGCTGGGCGTGACGCGCATGCTCGAGGCGATCCGCGCGGTCGAACCCGCGATCCGCTTCTACCAGGCCTCCTCGTCGGAGATGTTCGGAAAGGTGCGGGAAACCCCGCAGGACGAGGACACGCCCTTCTATCCGCGCAGCCCGTACGGCGTCGCGAAGGTGTACGGCCACTTCATTACGGTGAACTACCGGGAGAGCTACGACCTGTTCGCGGCGAGCGGGATCCTCTTTAACCACGAGAGCCCCCGGCGGGGCCGCGAATTCGTCACGCGCAAGGTGAGTTGGGAGGCGGCCCGCATCCACCGGGGTCTCGCCGACCGCTTGTCGATCGGGAACCTCGGGGCGGAGCGCGACTGGGGATTCGCGGGCGACTACGTCGAGGCGATGTGGCTCATGCTTCAGGCGGAGACGCCCGAAGACTACGTGATCGGGACCGGCGTGACCCATTCCGTGCAACGGTTGATCGAGATCGCCTTCGACGAGATCGGACGCGACTGGCGCGAGCACGTGGAACAGGACCCGGAGCTTCTGAGGCCGGCCGAAGTCGAGCGGCTCTGTGCCGACCCGTCGAAGGCGAAGCGGCAACTGGGCTGGGAGTCCCGCATGTCGTTCGAGGAGATGATCCGCCTCATGGTGCGAAGCGACATCGAACGGATCGACGCCCAGACCGGCTAACCGCGGCCCGCTCACCCGGCTGGCTCCGCCCGGCCGGCTCCGCCCGGCTGGCTACGTGCGCAGTTTCGCGAAGAGAAGCAGGCCGGCGCCGAAGAAGACGATGTTGGGCAGCCAGGCCGCCGCCGCCGGTGACAGCGCCCCTCCGGCGCCCATCGCTTCGGCGATGCGGATCAGAGTCAGGAAGAGGATCGTCGTCCCGAGCGCGATCCCGATCGAAGTCGGCGCGCCGCCCCGCTTGTTGCTGTGCGCCAGCGGTATGCCGAACACGGCGATCACAAGGCAGATGAAGGGGAAGGCGATGCGCAGCGCGCGAGAGGTCCTTAGCCCGTTCGTCGTGCCGCCCGACCGTTCTACGGACTCGATGAGGCGCCCCAGTTCCGCGTAGCGCATCTCGTCCGGTTCCTTGGGTCTGGCCTGCAGCTCCTCGGGCGTCTCGTCCAGTTGTCGCACGAACAGTTCGGCGAACTCGAAGGCGGTTTCTTCCTCCGGGCCGCGGAACTCCCGCATCCACCCCTGCTGGAGCACCCAGCGCGAGAACGCCGGGTCGTACCTGGCGACGTTGGCCGTGATGTGTACGGTGGGGAAGTCGGGTCCCGATCCCCTCCGCTCGATCTGCACGTCGTCCATCCGGCCCTCGCGCGTGTCGAGCAGTCGCGCCTTGTACACGAGGCCGTCGTCTCCCCGGTAGACGAAGGAGTTCCGGATCGTCTGGCTGCGGGCCTCCTCCTGCTCGAGGATTTCGGCCGACTTCCGCGTCGTCACGGCGACGAGTTCCGTGAGGCCGAGCGCGACGAAGCTGAGCAGCGTGGCGCCGCAGAGGATCGGGAGCACGAGCCGGTAGAAGGAAACGCCGCCCGCCTTGACGGCCGCGACCTCGAAGTGCCGGGACATGGAGGCCACCGTGAACACGGACCCCAGCAGGGCGGCGATCGGAAACCCGAGCAGCGACTGGTACGGAAACTCGTACACGTAGTGGAGGACGATCTGGGACCAGGTCGACCCCTGGTCGAGGAACCTGTCGAGGTTGTCGGCGATGTCGATGACCATGAAGAGGAACGGCACGCCGAGCGCGCAGGCCGCGAAGATCCTCAGGAACTGGTAAAGGACGTACCGGTCGAGCAGTTTCACGGCGTCAGCGCATCACCTTGGTGGAGCGCGCGAGGGCCACGATCCCGGCGGCGCCGAAGATGACGTTCGGGGCCCACATGGCCCAGAGCGGCGAGATCCAGAGGCGGTCGGCGAGCCGCTCGCCCCCGATGAGCGAGACGTAGTACGCCCCGAAGATGCCCAGGCTGACGCCGACGACGAGCGCGACGCCGCCGCGCGGGAACCGGACGGCGATCGGGGCGCCGAGGAGGACGAAGACGATGCACGCGGCCGGGATCGTCCCCTTCTTGTGAATCTCGACCCAGTACTGGTTGATTCGGCGAAGGCCCGTGACCTCGCGCTCGGCGTAGGACTGGAATTGGTTCGCCGCATCGGAGGCGGAGTAGAAGCGGCGGGCCGCGCTCTCGGCGACCTGCCTGGTGGAATCCGGCGCGGCGCGCTGCCCCACGGGTTCCGGCCCCATCTCGCCCTGGGCGGGCGCGCCCGGTGTCGCGGAGGGGTCGTCACCCCGGTCGGGGAGATCGGCCCAGTCGGGAAGGTCGGCTTCCAGTTCGGGGATGTCATCCTTCCGGTCGGCGACGTAATCCGCCCAGTCGGCCATGTTATCGTCCCAGTCGGGGATGTCGCCCTCCCCGGCATAGGTGCCGTCCGCGAGAGGCTGCGCGAAGTCCAGCAGCATGCGGGTGATCGCCTGCGCGTACACGAGGCTCTCCCAACGCGCCGCGTCCGCCATCTGCGCGCCGCGATCCGCCTCCACGCGCATGTCGGCGATGTTCATCTCGCGATCGCCGCGTATGGCCGCGGTATCGCGCTCGAGCCCGTTCGCCACATCCGGGATCTTGAGCAGCATCCGCTCGAAGGCGATGCGCCGGAAGGCGTGCGGGCGCTCGTTCATGCGTACCTGGACGACGCCGTCCTCGAGGTCGAAATAGAGGTCCTCCCCCTCCTCCGAGAAGCCCATCTTTCCACGCGTCGCGTAGATGGAGCGGCTCTCCTGGCCATTTCGCTCATCGTAGATCGCGACATCGTGCACCACGCTCTCCTCCCGGTCGATCATGCCGGGGTGCACGTAGACATAGGACGGGAGCACCTCGTTGATCGTATGTTCCCGAAGGTTGAAGGTTGGCTTCTTGCGGCCGATCCCCGTGAGCAGCACCTGCAGGTGATGATTCGACTGCGGCAGGACCGTGTTGTTGAACCAGGTCATTCCGCCGGCCAGAATGACGGCACAAACGAGGAGCGGGGCCATCACGCGCGACAGGGGGATGCCGCTCGCCTTGACGGCGGTGATCTCGAAGTCGCCCTCCATCCGGCTGAAGACGTACAGGACCGCGATGAGCACGGCCATCGGCAGGGTCTGGGCGAGGATGAAGGGGATGGAGTAGACGAAGACCTCGGCGATCACCGACCACTCGAGGTCCTTGCCGATGAGCCGCTCGAAGCGCTTGCTCACCTGGTCGAGGAGGAGCAGCACCGTGGTGCCGATGGCGGCGAAGATGAACGGCCCGGCGTGACGGCTCAGGATATAGCGGGTGAGAGTTCGCATCGCCCCGAGATTACTGTGTTTTCGGGCCGTTGTCAGCCCGGGCGGGTCTTTTTGGGGCCGGTTTCGCCCCGCGGGTTCGTCGCGGTCCGCCACCCCCTGTACCGGGATGCGGCCCGATAGATCCCTGCGCGGCGCGGGCGCTCCGCCGCGCAGGGTCGCCATCGTGCTCATGAGTGCGGTGGGAAGCACCGTGCAGGGGATGCCCATCGTCGCGTCGCTCCGGCGGGCCTGGCCGGGCGCCCACATCACCTGGGTGCTGCAGCCGGGCCCCGCCACGCTGATGGCCGGCCGGCCGGATGTCGACCGGATCGTGCGCTTTCACCGACGGCTCGGCGCCCGCGCCTATTCCCGCTTTCGGCGTGACGTGGCAGGAGAAACGTTCGATCTCGTCATCTGTCTGCAGCCGAACTTCAAGGGAGGGACGGTCACGCGTCTCCTGCGCGCTCCGGAGCGCCTCGGCCACGATCGCCCGCGCGCCCGCGACCTGAGCTGGCTGGCCACGAACCGCCGCATCCCGCCGGCTCCCGTGGCCCACATTCAGGACGAACTGTTCGAATTCCTCGACCACCTCGGCGTCCCGCGGCGCCTGGAATGGCGGTTTCATTTCACGGAGGAGGAGCGGCGGGTCTCGGCGCGGTGGCGGGAGGAATTCTCGCTTCCGGTGCTTGCGGTCGTGCCGCGGAGTTCCAACGCCCGAAGAAACTGGACCCTCGAGGGGACGGCGCGGGTAATCGACATGGCGGCCGGAGATCTGGGCCTTCAGCCCGTCCTCCTGGGAGGAGACTCCGAAGAGGAACTGCGGGATGCCCGCCGCCTCGAACGGTTGTGCGGGGTTCCGCCGCGCGTCGCGCTGGGCGGGACGCTGAGGGAGTTGGCGGGCCGGCTCTCCGCGAGCGATCTCGCGCTGGCGCCGGACACGGGTCCTCTGCACATGGCGGTGGCGCTGGGGACGCCGACCATCGGACTGTACGGGTACACGGACCCCAGGCGCAGCGGTCCCTACGGCCGGTTCACGGATCTCACGGTGGACCATTTTCATGGCCCGGCCGGCTCCGATGGCGAGCGGATGCCGTCCCGGGCCACCCGGGCGGGACGCATGTCGAGAATCCGCGCCGAGGAAGTCGTGCTTAAGCTGGAGCGGGCCATCCGCTCGTATCTGACCACCTGAGAGGCGGCGCATGACGGAAGGGACAAAGACCGTGGCAGGCCGGATCCTGTGGGTGGACGACGAAGTCGACCTGCTGCGTCCGCATCTCATGCTGCTGCGGTCCTCGGGCTATCACGTCGATGCCGTGATGAACGGCCAGGACGCGATGGAACTCCTGACGGCGGCTTCCTACGATCTCGTACTTCTGGACGAGCGCATGCCCGGGCTGCGCGGGATCGAGGTCCTCGACCGCATCCGGAGTTCCGCCCCCCGCCTCCCCGTGGTGATGGTCACGAAGAGCGAAGAGGAATCGACCATGCACGAGGCGATCGGACGGCGGGCGGACGACTACATCGTCAAGCCGACGAGCCCCCGGCAGGTGCTGTCGGTCGTGACGCGGCTCCTCGCCGGCCCGGCCCTGCGCCACGAGCACATCACGCGCGACTTCTCGCGCCGCTTCGGCGAGTTGCGCGAGCGGGTCTCCACGGCGGCTTCGTGGCGGGACTGGGCCGACCTGTACTCGGAACTGGTCGACTGGGACCTGAAGCTGGAGGAGGCCGGCGAGTCGGGCCTGCGCGAGATCCTCAAGGGGCTGCACACCGACCTGAGCCGAGGTTTCTGCGATCTCGTGGCGGACCGGTACGGGGAGTGGGTGCACGAGGGGGGCGAGCGGGGGCCGACCCTCTCGGTGGACGTGCTGTCCCGCTTCTTCCGGCCGATCCTGGACGAGGATCCGGCGGCGCTGCTCGTCGTGATGGACTGCATGCGGCTGGACCAGTGGCGGGCTGTCCTCCCCATCGTCAGCGAATACTTCGAGATCGAGGAGGCGCTCTACGCGG
This sequence comes from Candidatus Palauibacter australiensis, assembly GCA_026705295.1. Lineage (NCBI taxonomy): Bacteria > Pseudomonadati > Gemmatimonadota > Gemmatimonadia > Candidatus Palauibacterales > Candidatus Palauibacteraceae > Candidatus Palauibacter > Candidatus Palauibacter australiensis. The sequence continues at coordinate 4,812 of JAPPBA010000177.1, read as the reverse complement.
GTCTCCTGCCTACGGCGACCCCGTTCGCGCGCAACGCGATCTTCGGAGGCATCTTCGCGGACGAACTCGCCGAGCGTCGTCCGGAGTGGTGGGAGAGGGGCAGCGAGACCGGCTACAACTCCTTCGAGGACGAACTCTTCGAGCGGCATATCCACGAACTGACCGCGTCGCGGATCCCCGTGCACTACGAGAAGATCTTCTCGGCCCAGGAGAGCGAGCCCATGCTGGCGCGGCTCGGCGGTTACCTGTCGTCTCCTTCCGCCACGGCGCTCGTGTTCGGCTTCGTGGACATGCTCACGCACGGGAGGGCGCGGTCGCGCCTGATCTGGGAGATGGCGCAGGACAGCAGCGCGCTGCGCTCGCTCACGGTGACCTGGTTCGAGCGTTCGCCGGCGCTGAAGGCGCTCCGGCTGGCCGCGCAGCGGGGCGTCCGGGTCCTCCTCACGACGGACCACGGTTCGATTCACTGCCGGCGGCCCGCCACGATCTACGCCGGGCGCGACGCATCGACGAGCCTGCGCTACAAGATCGGCGACGACATGAAGGTGGAGAACCCGGCCGCGGTCATGTCGACTTCGGACGCGGACGAATGGCGAATGCCTCCCGGCGGGATGAGCAAGACCTTCGCCCTCTGTCGGGAGGACTACTTCTTCGTCTACCCGACGCGGCTGCGGGAATACCAGAACCGGTACCGGGACAGTTTCCTGCACGGCGGGGTGAGCCCCGACGAGATGGTGCTTCCCGCCGCGCTGCTCACGCCGCGGTGACTCGATGAACCCGGGCCGGGACGGGGGCGCCTCGTCGTATCGGCGGCTGCTCCGGTTCCTGCGCCCCTATCGATGGACCTTTCTTGCGAGCCTGGCGCTCGGTGTGCTCGCGGCCGGACTCGAGGCGTTCAGCCTCCTCCTGCTCATCCCGTTCCTCCGCTCGCTCTTCGGCATGGGGCCTCCCCTGCCCGGCGGCGGACGGAACGCGGCGGAGCGCTTCATCGACGGGATCGCCGGGGGATGGCTCGGCCCGGAGGCGGGGCTGGACGGACTCCGGGCCGTGTGCGTGCTGGTGCTGGCCGCGCTCCTCCTCAAGAACCTCTGCGTCGTCGGAGGGAGGGCGCTCTCGATCCGCACCCAGGAGTTCCTCGTCCGCGACGTGCGCAACGCCGTGCACGCGCACCTGCAGCGTCTGCCCCTCGCCTTCTTCGAGCGTGGAAAGGCGGGACAGTTGATCGCACGCGTGATCGCGGACGCGGGCGAGGCGAAGCCCGTCGTGACGGACGCGCTCGCGCAGGCCGTGCGCCAGGTGGCGACCCTCGCGGCCTACGCCGTGGCGTTGTTCGCCCTCTCGTGGAGGCTGGCGCTCATCGCCGTCATCCTGGTGCCGCTCGTGTGGCTCGGCCTGCGGCCGCTGCTCGGCCGGCTGCGCGAGAAGTTCCGCCGCACCTGGGATGACCACGGCGAACTCGTCGCGGCGCTGCAGGAATCGCTGGGCGCGGTGCGGCTTGTGAAGTCGAGGGTTGCCGAGGACTTCGAGGAGAGGCGCTTTCGGCGCCGTTCGGACGCGTTCAGCCGCAGGCGGATCTCGGCGGCCACGACCCGGCACCTCGCCTCGCCCCTTTCCGAAACGCTCGCGTCCGTCGTGGCGCTCGGACTCGTCTGGATCGGAGCGTCGTTCGTGGGGAGCGGCGGGTCGATCGCGCCCGAACAGTTCGTCGCCTTCGTGACCATCGCGCTGCGCGCCATCTCGCCGGTGAAGGGATTAGCGCAGTATCCGGCCATCGCCGCTCAGGGACTCGCCGCGGCCGACCGTTTCTTCGAGATCCTCGACCAGGACCCGGAGCCGGCCGGAGGGTCGCGGATCGCGGCGGGGCCCGAACGGGAGATCCGCTACGAGGGGGTCAGCTTCGCCTACGAGCGGGGCCGGGCGGCGCTGCAGGGCGTCGATCTCGTCGTCCCGCGCGGATCCGTCGTCGCCATCGTCGGGGCGTCGGGGAGCGGGAAGTCCACGCTGGTCGACCTGCTGCCCAGGTTTGCGGATCCGCAGGTGGGGCGGGTCACGATCGATGGGACGGACATCCGGGAGTTTTCGGTGGACTCCCTCCGCCGGCTCATCGGCCTCGTGGGGCAGGAGGCCGTGCTCTTCCACGACACGGTGACGGCGAACATCGCCTACGGGGAGGACGCGCCGGACCCGGCGGCGGTCGAAGCGGCGGCGCGGACGGCCGGGGCGCACGGCTTCATCGCGGGACTGCCGGACGGTTACGACACCGTGCTCGGCGATCGCGGGGTGCGTCTGTCGACGGGGCAGCGCCAGCGCATCGGGATCGCGCGGGCCATCTTCCGCGATCCCCCGATCCTGATCCTGGACGAAGCCACGTCGGCCGTGGATGCGGAGACCGAGACGGCGCTGAGGGCGGCGGCCGAAGGCTTGCATGGCCGCACCGTGATCGTCGTCGCCCACCGGCTCTCCACGGTGCGCGAAGCCGACCGGATCTTCGTCCTCGACCGCGGGCGACTCGTGGACGCCGGCCGCCACGACGCGCTCGCCTCTCGCGGCGGGCCGTACCGCCGGCTCTTCGGCCCCCAGCTCGAAGGCGTCTCGCAACCGTGAAGGGCCGGGCGGGCCGGCGTGGCGGGGGCCGCGGACGGGGCGCCGGCCGGCGGCTCGCGGAGGCGCTCGTGGACGGCGGCGTGACCGGCCTGCATCTCGGACTGCGCGCCGCGCCGGAACCTGTGGCGCTCGCGGCCGGGCGGGCGCTCGGGGCGCTGTGTCGCGACCCTCTCCGCATGCGGCGCCGCGTGGTCGACGCCCAGATCGCCGCGAGCTTCCCGGCCGCGACGCCGCACTGGGTGCGCGGCACGGCTCGCGCGTGCTACCGGCACTTCGGCCGGGAAGCCGCGCTCCTCATGGGCGGCCCGCCCCGGGTCGAGCGGAGGCTGTCTCGCGTCGTCGATGAGGCCGGGCTGGGTCCGCGCCTGCACGCCGCGGTCGCGGAGCGGGACGGCGCCGTGGTCGTCGCCGGACACCTCGGCAACTGGGAGCTCGGCGGCGCCGCCGTGCGGGCGCTCGGAGTGCGCGTGACGGCGGTCGTGCAGCGCCAGCGGGGCGCCTTCGGCCGTCGGCTGCAGGAGCTGCGCGCGCGGCTCGGACTGGACGTGCTCGACCGCGACGAGGCGGCGCGGCCGGCGCTCGACGCGCTGCGCTCGGGCCGGATCCTGGCCCTGGTGGCCGATCAGCACGCCCGGCGCGGCAGCGCCCCGATCGACTTCCTGGGCCGCCCCGCCTGGACATCGCTCGCCCCCGCGCGTTTGTGTCTCGCGGCCGATGTCCCTCTCTTCTTCGCGGCTCTCGTTCGAGACCCATCGGGGTATCGGATCGTCCATGAAGAGATCGACGGCGGTCGATCCGGCTCCGCCGGCGATCCGGTCGAGCTCACGAAGGGTTGGGTTCGGGTGCTGGAGAGGGAGATCGAACGGCGGCCGGAGCAGTACTTCTGGTTCCACCGGCGCTGGAAGCGGGTGGCGCAACGCGGAGAGGGCGCGTGATTCACATCGGGATTCCGGTTCACAACGAGCGCGAGACCATCGGTCCGCTGCTGTGGCGCATCCGCGAATTGCTCTACGGCGAGCGGCGGCAGTTTCACGTGCTCGTTTGCGACGATGCCTCGGACGACGGGACGGGCGAAGCGCTGGACCGGTATCCGCGGGTGCTCCCGCTGACCGTGCTCCGCAACGAGGAACGGCGGGGCTACGCCGTGAGCCTCGACCGGCTGATCCGGGCGACGCTTCGCCGCTCGGGCTACCCCCGCCGCGATGCGTTCGTCTCCATGCAGGGCGATTTCTCCGATTCGCCCGAGCGCTTGCCGAAGATGCTTCGCTGCTTCGAGGGCGGCGCCGATCTCGTCACGGTCGCGCGCGGCGAACCCGAACCCCTGAACCGGCGTCTGACCCGGGCCGGCGGCCGGCTCTGCGCCGGTCGTCTGCTGGCGGCTCCAGCCGTGACGGACCCTTATGCTTCTCTTCGGTTATATAGGTTGTTCGCTCTGGAACGCGCCGTCGCCGCCGGCGATGGGCCGCTGGTGCAGTACGAGGGCTGGGCCGCCAACGCCGCGCTGCTCCTGCAGGTGTGGCCGTTCGTACGAAGATTCGAGGAGATTCCGCATGATCCGCATCCCCTCCGCCGATACCGCGACGCGCGCTTCCGGGTCGGCGAGCAACTCCGGCAGCTGTTCGCGGCCGGCCGGGACCGCGCCCTGCGCGAAATCGGCCGGCAGGCTATGGAAGTCGCCTGACATGCCGGAGCGCCTGCCAGGGCTCGCCACGGTCCTCGCGTCGGTTCTCGGTGCTCACGCCGGGTCTTGCCTCGGACTGCTAGCCGCCTTCCTAGCCGGTAGCGCCCCGCTCGCGGGCCAGGCCGGATCGGAAACGGCGGGCGGCGGTCCGTTTCCCCCGGCGTGGCCCTTCGCGATCGGCCAGGAGGCCGAATACGCGGTGACGTTCGGACCCGTGCGGTTCGGGCAGATGCACCTGCGCGTGGAAGCGCAGGATACGATCCGCAACACGCCCGCGTACCGGATCGCGATGGAGATGAAGGGAAGCATCCCCGGTTTGGTGCGGACGAAATTCGCGCAGGCGCTTTGGGGAAATCCGGAATTGCTGGATCACGTTTTGGCGCGGACGCCGGCGGGGCGCATCGGTCAGCCAAGGGATATCACGGGCGCAGCGCTTTACTTGGCCTCAGCCGCATCGGACTTCACGACCGGCGCAGTGTTTGTGCTCGACGGCGGAGTAACAGCCCAATCCATTTAATCAACGAATA
>JAPPBA010000176.1 GCA_026705295.1 Candidatus Palauibacter australiensis | reverse complement strand
TTGAGGTCGCGGGCACCGCTGCGGTTCGCGGGGATCACGCCGAGATACACCGGGTTGACGGCGTCGGTGACGTCGACGATCGCGGCCCCGCCGGAACGGCCGACGAGGCCGTACTCGCGGCCCGTCTCGGGGTCGGTCCAGCCCCACGCGTCGCTCACGCGCTCCCCGGGTTCGGCGCCGATCGAGGCGAGCGGGAGGTACGCCTGGAGGTCGACATCCGCGCAGTCGAAGCCCGCGGCGCGGTCATCCTCGCAGCGCACCTCCGCCGATGTCACCGCGACGGGCGGAGTCCCGGGCCGCAGCCAGACCGGCCCCGCCCAGGAGCCATCCTCCGCCGCCTCGTAGACGGCCGCGAGCCCCGCGCTTCCCTCGGATGCGGGGCTGCCGACCACGGCGAGGCCCGGGCGGAGGGCCAGGGCGGACCCGAAACCCGCCACGAGGCCAGTCTCCCCGGGCGCGAAGGCGTGGGCTGCGCGCCATCCTTCGTCCGCGTCCGCGCGGGTGAAGGCGTCGACCCTGCCGCGGCCGTCGTCCGCCCCCGGCGCGCCCACGATGAGTTCGCCTCCGGCCGCGGCGAGCGCGGTCCCGAAGCGCTGGCCCGGCCCCGGAGCCCCGGGCCGCAGCGTCGCCGTCTCGGCCCAGCCGCCCCCCGCCCCGCGGGCGAAGAGCACCACGCGGCCGACCGACCCATCCGCGGAGGGCGCGCCCACGGCGAGTTCGTCGTCCCCCGTGAAGTGGACGCTGGAGCCCAGCCCGGCGCCCCCGCCCAGCGCGGGCGCATCGAGCGCCGCCTCGCGGCTCCACGCCCCGTCGGCCCCGCGCGCGAACAGGTACACCGTGCCCGAACTTCCCTGCCCCGGCGCCCCGACCGCCGCCAGCCCGCCGCGGACCGCCATCGCCGTCCCGTACCGCGCGTTCGCCCGCAGCTCTCCGGCCGCCAGCGAGCCCGCCGCGCTCCACGTGCCGTCCGCCCCGCGCGCGTAGACCCGCACCTCGGTGCCGGCGCCCTGCCCGCCCGGCGCCGAGACGAGCGCCACGTCCCCGTCCGCCGCGACGACGCGCGCCGGCGGCTGCAGGATCGCCATCACCCGGCCCATGCTCATCTCCTCGGGGGCCGCAGCGGCTTCGGCCCGGAGCGGCAACGCGCCCGACTCCATCCAGGCCCCGTCCGCTCCGCGCGCGAACCCGTACGCGCCGATCATCACCTGCGGGTCCCCGCTCGCCGCGAGAAATCCGCCCTCCACCGCCGCCATCGTGCGGCCGAACGACTCCCCGAGCAGCGAACCCGCCGACCGCACCTCCTGGACCTGCGACCAGCCGGAATCGCCCTTGCTGAACACGAGCACCGAGGCGACCCCCCGGCCGAACTCCGGCTTGAGGACGAGGATCTCGTCCGCCGCCGGCGCCCACACCGCCGCCCCGAACCCATCCTGTCCCGCCACCGGTCCAGTCACCGCCGCAAACATCGCAAGCCAGGCAACGCGCTTTGTCATCCCGCTCCTCCATTCAAGCGATCGGCCGCCGCATGCGCCAATCGGCGAGCCGCACGCTAGTGAGTCGGTTCATGCTCACGCCCTGTTCGGCCGCCTGCACTGCGAGCGCGCGGTGGCTGATCTCCCATCGCAGTGGGCCCGCCCTCAAGGAACCAGTTCGGTTCGTGGGGCGACGGGCGCGGAACGCCGACGCCCGAGTGGGTGTATGGTGCCGAATCGGCTCAGACTCAACCATTCCCCGGGATAGAGCGTTGCGCAATCCGGCGGCCCCGAACGGTGAAACCGTGTCGGCTGACGATGTCTCCAGCAGAGACGTGCCACGCAGATCCTTCGTTCGGGTGCTGGGCGTGATTGCCGGCGGCACGGGAATCGGGGTGAGCGCGTGCAACGTGCCGTTGTTCCGCGATAGCGACACTCCCAACGATCGCGACCACGAAATCCGGGACCAGCCTTACCAGGGAGGGGATATCATCTTCCAGGATGAGGACAGCCGTACCAACGATTCGCGTCACGGCGACGGCGGCTAGATCTTGTGGCCGTAACGGACGGGCCCGATGGTCCTGCCGGGCCGAGGCTGAGGAGCCATCACCAGGCGAACCCGCGGATCGACGAGCGGGATCACGTGGACCCGCTCAGTTGGATCCTTGGTTTCCCACCCTCCGAAGTTCTTTTTCTCGAAGAGATTCTCGGCAGACGCTCGCTGCATTGCCGGGATGGCCGTCGAGACCGTTTCCGCGAACTCCTGTCCTCGGAGGTGTTGGACCGGATCCTCGGAACCTACGGTCTAACCCCGCGACACATTCGCGTCGTTCGTTTCGACCGCCCGGTCGACGGGTCGGAGTACGAACGCGGCGGATTGGCGGATCCTCGGAGGGTCGCGCGCCTCTTCGCGGAGGGTGGCACAGTCATTTTCGATGCGCTCCACGATCGGCACGAACCTCTTCGCCGCCTCTGCGCGGCATTCTCCCGGCAGACTGGAGCCCGGACGCAGGCTAACATCTACCTGACCCCGCCTCACGCGCAGGGCTTCCGGCACCACTGGGACACGCACGACGTGTTCGTGATGCAGATCGAAGGATCGAAGCGATGGCGCCTTTACGAGGGCGGCGAGGACCTGCCGGTGATCGGCCAGCAGTTCGATCCCGAGACGCACGAGGCGGGCCCGGTGGTGGCGGAGTTCATGCTGACGGCCGGCGATGTCCTCTATCTCCCGCGCGGAGTCATGCACGCCGCCGAATCCGGAGAAGAGACGTCGCTCCACATCACGCTGGGACTGATCGCCTACACATGGTCGGAATTCCTGGGGCAATGTCTCGGTGAACTCACGTTGAGGTCGAGTCGCTGGCGCGAGAACCTCCCCTTCGGCATCGGCGCTACGGGCGCCGACTTCGGAGAGATCCGGCAGCAACTGATCGGTCGAATCGCGGCTCTGCCCGATGAACTCGACGTGGAGGCCGTTCTGTCAGCGAGGCTCGACGAGGTCGGGGCCGCCTTTCGGCCGTGCGCGTCGAACTACCTGTCCCAGGCAACCTCCGCCGCCGAGTCGCTATCTCCGACGGACGTCATACGGCCCCGTCCGGACCTCCGAAGCAGGGCGGAGATCCGCGACGGCCAGGTCGTCGTAATTGCGGCCGGGCGAGAGTTGGAGTTCCCGGAGGCCGCCGCCGGGACGGTCAGATCGGTGCTGGAGGGCGGACCACAGACAGCCGGCTCGCTCGACCGTTCGCTCGACTGGCCGGGACGGAAGATCGTGCTCGGGACGATGATCCGAGAGGGGATCCTCGAGGTCATCGGCTGAGAAAAGACCAGGAGGCCGGACATGACATCTCCACGACGCGAGACCACGATAGCACGGCGCGATGTTCGGGTTCGGGATGTGCCCCGTCGCACTTTCGTGGCCGTCTTTGGTCGCGGCGTGCTTATGGGCGGATTGGGCGTCATGTCCGCTGGATGCCTGTTCGGCGACGACCCGGGCGATCAGGACTACCGCCTGCGCAACGACCGGCGCTACTACCACCCGGGTGACGGCGACCCCCTGGTTCTCGGCGGCGACACTCCCTGGTGGGACCCCCGTGGGCCAGACAATGACCACATCATAGCGGGCCTTTCGAGCGACCCTCGCGGAGACAATGATTCCGGGGTGCTGGGACCATAGTCGACGCCGCGGACTCCGTGCCGTACGGGCGTTCGTCGGCGTCATCGGTCAAGCGAGTCGAACTCCGAACGCCTTGAAACGGCGGAAATCCGCTTCATCGGCCGTGGCAAGCTGCGCACCGCCGCCGAGCGCCGACGCCGCAATCATGCAATCGGGCAGCGATCCGCGCCGACGCCCGCACTCGTTGAAGAGACGCGCCGCCACGACGGCGTCCACTCCGGTGAAATCGATGCGGGGGCCAACGATGGCGTCGGCCACTCGCAGTCGGGGCGGCGAGAGCGGGCCGCACAGAAACTCCGCCCACGCCACAGCGCTCATGCCGATCCCCTCGCCCGACGAGATCCAGCCGCTCAGCCGCCGATCTTCCGGCGATCCGATGACCAGCGCCCGGATGAGGAAGCTGGTATCGAGATGGATCATTCCTCGACCGCGCGGGGCGGCGTCGTCCAGGCACGGCGTTCGGCCCTGACGTCGCGCACCCACCGGTCGATGTCCACGCCGTCCTCCCGGACGTCGGCCTGCAGTTGGCGCAGGGCCGCCAGCGGTCCGCCCGCGCCGGCTCCATCTTCCGCCGCCGCTGTCCTGACCGCCCGGCGCAACACCTCGGACTTGGAGACGTTCCAGCGCGCCGCCAGCGCTTCCAGCGTTCGCACAGTCTCCACATCGAGCGAGTAGGTGGACTTGATCATGGTGGTGGCCATACCGTTATGGTATGGCCCTACTCGAGGGATATCAAGCGCGTCAAGCCCGCGAGCCGCGCGTTGATGAGCCGGTTCATGCGCACCCCCTCACGCCCCGCGGTGCACGGCGGCGGCGAGGGCGGCGGACAGCTCCGCGAAGGCGGCCTCGCCGCGGCCGAGGGCGGCGATGAGCGCGGACCCGACGACGACCCCGTCGGCCATGCCCGCGACCGCGGCGGCCTGCTCCGGCGTCGAGATCCCGAACCCCACCGCCACCGGCAGCCGCACCATCTTCCGGAGCGATCTCACCTGGTCCTCAAGCGAGGCGTCGAGCGCCTTCCGCGCCCCTGTCACGCCGAGGCGGGAGATGTAGTACAGGAACCCCGAGGCGTGGCCCAGGATGGTCTCGAGGCGGGCCCGCGGCGTGGTGGGGGCCGCGAGCGGGATGAGGTCGAGCGATCCGGCGGCCAGCCGCCGCTCCAGTTCCGGGTGCGAGCCCACGGGCAGGTCGGTGACGAGGAGTCCCGCCGCCCCCGCGGCCTCCGCGCGCGCCAGGAAATGCTCCACTCCCATGCGGAGAATCGGATTCAGGTAGGAGAAGACGACGACCGGCGGCAGATCGGCCGAGATCCCGGCCAGCTGGTCCAGCGTGGACTCGACCGTGACGCCCTGCTCCAGCGCGCGCCAGCTCGCGGCCTGGATCGTGGGCCCGTCCGCGAGCGGGTCGCTGAACGGGATCCCGAGTTCGATGATGTCCGCGCCGTCCGCCGCCAGCCGCTCCAGCAGCCGCGGCGTGTCCGCCGGTCGCGGAAACCCGCTCGACAGAAAGGGGATGAATGCCGCTTCGTCCCGACCCTCGAACGCGCCCTCGATCCGCGATCCGACGGGCGTGACGGGGGCCGCGGCGGGCATGTTGCCGCCGGGAACGCTCAAGAGCCGTCGTCCCCCGCGTCCTCCTCGGCGTCGTCCTCCTCGGTCGTCACGGCCGGCCGGTGCGTCCCCCACTGTTCGAACCACTTCCTCAGGTAGAGCTGCGTGCGCAGGAAATTCGACGGGCGCGAACTCGTCCCGTGCCACTCCCCCTGGAAGCGCACCATGACCGTCGGCACGCCCTCGTAGTGAAGCGCCTGGTAGAACTCCTCGGTCTGACCCATGGGCGTCCTGAGATCCATCTCCCCCGTCATCAGCATCGTCGGCGTCGTCACGTTCCCGACGTAGAAGATCGACGACCGGTCCATCCACTCCTCCGGGTCCTCCCAGAAGGGCTGCTCGAAGGTGCGCAGATAGCCGATGGCGTCCGACGTCCCCATCGCCGACATCCAGTTCACGATCGGGCAGTTCGCCGAGGCCGCCCGGAAGCGGTCCGTGTTCCCGACGATGTATGAGGTGAGGATGCCGCCGCCCGAGCACCCGTACACGAACAGGTTGTCCTCGTCCACGTAGCCGCGCCGCAGCATTTCGTCGACGCCGCCCATGAGGTCGGGAAAGTCCGCGCCGGGATAGTCGTGGTTGATGGCGTTCGCGAACTCCGTGCCGTATCCCGTGCTTCCCCGCGGGTTCGTGTAGAGGACGACATAGTCGTTCGAGGCGTGCTCCTGGAAGGCGAAGTTGAACCCGCCGTTGTACATCGAGTGCGGCCCGCCGTGGATGGCGAGCATCAGCGGATACTCGCGGTTCGGGTCGAATTCGGGCGGTTTCACGATCCAGCCCTGCACCCGGAAGCCGTCCGTCGACTCGTACCAGACCTCCTCCACTTCGCCGAGGGTCACGCCGTGGAGCACGTCCGCGTTGACCTCCGTGAGGCGGGTGGCCTCGCCCGGGTCCGAGAGGGAGAACCGATAGAGGTCGCCGGGCTCGTGGTCCGTGGAGATCGTGCCCACCGCGGTGCCGTCCTCCGCGAAGGAGGAGAGGGAGAAGAGATGCGCCCCCTCGGTGAGCTGCGTGACGCCGCCGTCGACGGAGACGAAGTGGAGCTGCCGGTACCCTTCCCGGTTCACGTTGAAGTAGAGGCCGCTCCCGTCGGGTGCCCACTGGAAGCCGCCGGACTGCCGGTCATAGTCGCCGGAGATGAGCCGCGAGCCGGACCCGTCCCGGTTCATGACGTGGATCCGGTTGTTCCGGTAGGTGTCGCGGTGCTCGTCCCCGGCGCTGTACGCGATGAGGCGGCCGTCCGGCGAGGGCACGGGTCCCGCGTCGGGGCCGCGCCGATCGGTGAGTTGGCGGATCGCGCCCGAGGGGACGGAGACCGCGTAGATCTCCGACTCCTGCCAGTGCTCGGGCCGGTCCCAGTCCGGGACGCGGTAGGAGGAGAAGTAGATCTCGCTCCCGTCCGGGCTCCAGGCGATGCCGCCGTGGTTCCAGTCCCCCGTCGTGAGCTGGCGGGCGGAGCCTCCGTCGGCCGGCACGACGAACACGTGCGTCCAGCCGGTGTCGACGTACCCCTGGCGGTCGCGCTTGTAGCCGGCACGCTCGACGATCTTCGGCCCCGTGGTCCAGGTCGCTCCATCCGGCCGCGAGGGGAGATCGACGCCGGCGAAGTCCGCGCGGTCGTTCACCCGGCTCGTGAAGGCGATCCATTCTCCGTCGGGCGACCAGAGGGGCGAGGAGGGGCCGTTCTCGAGGCGCGTGACCTGGGTGGTGGCGCCCTCTTCATCCATCCAGCGCACGAAGATCTGGCTCCCGGAGGGCTCGCCCGCCGCCGTGTACAGGATGCGCGTGCCGTCGGGGGACCAGCGCGCCCCGCCGCCCTCGAGGAGCGCCCGCTTCCGGCTGCCGTCCGCGTTCATCATGTAGAGGGACGACTCGCGGCGGTCGTTGACCTTGTCCACCCAGCCGCGGGTGTAGATGATCCTCGACCCGTCCGGGGAGATCCGGGGATTCGAGACCGACTCCATGTCCATGTAGTGGTCGAGCGACAGCCGGCGCGTCTGGGCCGTCGCATCCGCGGCGAGCGCTCCGGCGGCGATGGCTGTCAGCAGGACGGCGCTTCCGAACTTCGTCTTCATCCTTCACTCCTTCGGCTTCCTGGGCGGCCCGTGGTCAGACCTGGAATTATCGGAGATGAGCCGAGCGGCGGCCAGCCGGAAGCCGACGGTAGAGGTCGGTCAGAGCGGACGGTAGACGGTTCCGCGGTGTGCGACGCGTACGACGAGAACGACGAGCGCCGCATCCTGTACCTCGTACACCACGCGGTAGCCGTCGACGCGGATGCGCCGAAGGCCGCGCAGACCTCCCTTGAGGGAACTGCCCGCGTGGGGATGGTCCGCCAATCCGTCGATGGCGTCTACGATGCGCACGCGGTCCTGCTTCGGAATCCGGCTAAGCGCCTTGACCGCGCTTCGCTTAATCCGAACGGAGTAGGCCACCCCTGACCTCATCCCAGTCGAGTACGGGATCGCTGGGATCCCGCAGCCGCTCCACGGCAACCGTCAGGTCGTTGAAGTCTTCCAGATATCGCTCCAGGGCCTGGCGAACGACGTCGGCACGGCTGCGCCTCAGCGTTGACGCCGCGGCATCCAGGGCTTCGACCATCTCGTGCGGGACGCGCGCGGTGATCTGATCCATGTCCGAAGTCCCCTCCTGGATCACACGTACATCGATTTACTGTCAATGACTGTCGATGCGATCATCGTAATGTCACTGCCGCATCCCCGGCAAGGAGACGACGCTAGAGGATTGCGGCGCCGAGGGCGGAGGCGACGAGGCCGACTCCGAGTTCGGCGGTCTGGTTGCGGTGATCGAGGATCGGGTTGAGTTCGACGAGTTCGAGGCTCAGCAGCTTTCCCGAGTGCGCGGCCTTCTCGCACACGAGGTGCCCTTCGCGGTAGGTGAGGCCGCCGCGCACGGGCGTTCCCACTCCCGGCGCGATCCGCGGGTCGAGCGCGTCTACGTCGAACGAGAGATGGAACCCGGACGTGCCGGCGCCGGCGCGCTCCACGGCTTCGTCCATGCAGGCCCCCACGCCGCGCTCGTCGATTTCGGACATCGTGAACACGCGGACGCCCAGCTCCCGGATGAGCCGCTTCTCGCCCCCATCCAGCGACCGCGCGCCCAGGACGCTCACGTTCTCCGGGGCGACGCTCGCCGCGCCGCGGGTCAGTTGCGGCTCCCCGTGCCCCAGCAGCACCGCGAGCGGCATGCCGTGAATGTTCCCGGTGGGCGTGGTGTCGGGGCGGTTCATGTCGGCGTGGGCGTCCACCCAGATGACGCCGATGGACGCCCCCCGGGACCGGTGGTGGTCGGCGACCGCCGCCACCGATCCGATCGAGAGCGAATGGTCGCCGCCGAGCACGAGCGGCGTGCAGCCCCGGGCCAGTCCCTCGCCCACGAGCTTCCGTGTCTCCTCCGCCACGTGGACGATCTCGTCCAGGAAGCGCAACTCGTGCTCGCCCGCGTCCGTGGTCTCCAGCCCGCCGGCCGTCACGGTGCCCAGTTCGACGATGCTGTGGCCGACCGCTTCGATCTCCTGGCTGATCCCGGCGATGCGCAGAGCGGAGGGCCCCATGTCCACGCCCCGGCGTCCGGCGCCGAGGTCGATGGAGACGGAGATCAGCGCGATGTCCACCAGGCCGCGGTCAGCGCGTGTAGCAGGGGGTGGCGTTGGCGGCGGCCCACGGATGCACGATCCGGAGGGCGAGCCCGCCGGCGCCGTCGTCCTGCCACTGGACCTGCAACCCCTTGAGCCCGCGCTGGGCGCCGGCCTCCGCTTCGCCCATGGGAAAGACCTCGTACGGACCCGCGATGGTCCCGGTACGGGCCGAGAACAGGAAGTCGCGCAGCGCGCCGCGGTTGGGTCCGCCCATCCCGGAGATCGTCTGGTCGAGCCCTTCGGCCACGAGTTCCACGGCCGCGAAGCCGCCTGCCGCGTGGTAGCCCGGCGTCGCTCCGTGCGCCGCCTCGAAGCGGCTGACGAAGGTTGCGTTGTCCGCGATGAACCCGGATGTCTCGAGGGCCGGGTGCCAGGGCGAGTTGCCGGCGACGCACCGCGCGGCCTGCCCTACGTCCTCGACGAAGTGCTGCTGACCAGGCCCGATGATCAGGCTCATGAGGACCGGCCTGTAGCCCACGACGGGCGCCGCAGTGGCGAAGCCGGCGGCGTCGGCCGTGTAGCCGCCGCCGATGAAGAGGTCCGCGCCGGCGTCCCGTGCCGCAGTGGCGATCGCCTCGTGGTCGGCGGCTCCCACCTCATAGGACTGGTCCAGCACGATCTCCAGTCCGTGGCGGCGGACCGCTTCGCGCACGCCCTCGACCACCGATGCCGGAAACGAACTGTTCTCGTACACGATCGCCGCGGTCCGGGCCCCGCCGAACACGGCCACCTCCACGGAACCCTGCAGGTAGGCCGGCCCCGGAGTCAGCAACTGGACGCTCCATTGCCGCTGCCGCTCGGACCAGATCGAGGGCGCCGCCGCCATCGGCGCGACCATCGGCATGCCCGCGGCCTCGTTCACGGCGAGGACGGTTTCCGTGATCGGGCTGCTGTACGGCCCCAGCAGCGCCTCGACCGTCCCGGAGGCGATGAGCTCCGCGTACAGGCGCGCGCTTGCCTGGGCATCGCTCCCGTCGTCGCGAATCTCCAACTGCACCGGCCGGCCGCGAATCCCCCCCTTCTCGTTGAGGATCTCGACGGCGAGACGATACCCGCGCACGACTTCAATCCCCTCCACGCCGTGCCGCCCCGTCTCGGAGATGGCCGCCGCCAGCGTGATCGGCGTCCCGTCCGAGCCCGGCTCCGGCCCCGTGGGATCCGCCGGGTCGTCCACGCACCCGGCCGCGACCAGGGCCAGTGTCAGGAAGCCTGCGGCCAGACCGATCGTGCGACCGCCGCGATGTGCCCGATGTGTATCGCTCATGAGTCCCATGAATATCGCCTCGAAACTTGAAGACAGTTCTGCTAGCGCAACTCCACGTCGTCGCCGTCCAGGGTACGGATCCTCGCCACGAGCGCGGGCTCCGGCCCCTCGTCCACTTCGAGCGCCAGGTCCAGCGACTCGAGGGTCGATCGTACCGCGGAGGGGTCCGGGTGTTCGGCCCGGAACGAGATCAGCCGCCCGCCCGGCGGCGTCGCGCGGGCCGGGTGCGGCGTCGTTCCCCAGTCGATGAAGAAAGGTACGAGACCATCGTGGAGGACGGCGGCGAAGGCCGTGATCTCCCAGCTCAGTTCGGTGCCGTCCGGCCGGAGCCGGGAGCCGGGCCGCACCGACCCCAGCGGAACGCCCCGGCTCGACGCCCGCGCGACGAGCGCCTCGAGGTCGGTCCCGCGGGCCGCCCACGTGACGAGTCGGGGCTCGGCGAGTCCCTCGATTCCGAACGGGAGCGGCTCGTCCCGGGGCGGCGCTTCGGGGTCGGGACCGAGGATCTCGAGATAGATGTCCCCCCCGAGCGAGAGGAGATGGTTCGCGGTGCCGAGGTTCTCGTGGCGACCGCCGAACGCGGCTTCGACGCCGAGCCGCTCGGCCACCCACGCCACTCCCTCCTCGAGGTCGGCGGTCCCCAGCAGCAGATGGTCGAGATTCACGGGAACGGCGGGGGCGCCCGGCGTACCGGGTGCGCCCTGCGGCGGTGTCGGCGGGAGCATGGCCACTTTCCGTTAGCCTCCCTCGTCTTCGAGTTCGACGCCGAGCCCGTCGGCGATCCGGTTCACGAATGCATAGTAGGCGGTGACCGCGCAGATATCGTGGATCGCGCGATCATCGAAGCCGCGCGCCTTCAATCCCTCGACCGCGGATCCGTGCTCGCCGCCCGGGTCGAGCGTGAGCCGCGCGGCGTAGTCGAGCATCGCCCGGTCGGCCTCGTCCAGCTCGGCCGCCGCATGGTCCGTCGCGAGGGCAGCGATGAGGCGTTCGTTCTCCTCGCTGGAACCGCTGGCGTTGGCCACCTCGAGCAGACGACGGAGACCCTCTCCGTGATGGACAATTCAGTAGCGGCAGGCGTTGAGGCCCGACACGACGACCGCGATCATCTCCCTCTGGATCCGGGTCAGCGGCCCCGGTCCGTACATGAGTTCGCGGTAGAGGTCGTAGTGGAGCCGGATGACGCGGCTGTGGACGCCGTGAATGCGGATGATGTTGTCGTCGTCCGCGACGCGGTCCTCCTCGGGGATCCCCGCCGGATCCGGGTAGTCGATGAAGGCCACGGTCAGCGCCCGCCCGAGCCGGCGTCGCCACCAGGTTCGTCACCCGCCGCCAGGATGCGGGCGACTTCCTCCACGTCCTTGTCGCCCCGGCCGCTGAGGCAGATGACGACGCGGCTCCCCGCCCAGCGCGCGGCTTCCCGCCGCAGGCCCGCCAGCGCGTGGGCGCTCTCGAGCGCGGGGATCAGCCCCTCCAGCCGGCACAGATCCCGGAACGCCGCGAGGGCCTCCTCATCCGTCACCGATTCGTAGCGGACCTGTCCCGTCTCCTTGAGCCACGAGTGCTCCGGGCCGACGCCGGGATAGTCGAGGCCGGCGGAGACGGAATGGGCGGGAATCACCTGGCCGTCCTCGTCCTGGAGCAGGTAGCTGTAGTTGCCGTGAAGCACCCCGGGCTCGCCCGCCGTGAGCGAGGCGGAGTGCCGGCCGGTTTCGACCCCGTGCCCCGCCGCCTCCACGCCGACGAGGGCGACGCGCGTCTCCGCCGGGAGTTCGCGGTTGCGCTCGATGAAGGGGGTGAAGATGCCGATCGCGTTGGAGCCGCCGCCCACGCAGGCGAAGACGGCATCCGGCTCCACGCCGTGCTCGGCGAGTTGCCGGCCGGTCTCGTCGCCGATGACGCGCTGGAAGTCGCGCACGAGCGCCGGATAGGGCGCGGGGCCGACGACGGAGCCGATGATGTAGTGCGTCGTGTCCACGTTCGTGACCCAGTCGCGGATCGCCTCGTTCGTCGCGTCCTTGAGCGTCCGGCTCCCGCTTGAGACGGGGATGACTTCGGCACCCAGCATCTCCATGCGCTCGACGTTGAGCGCCTGCCGGCGCATGTCCTCCTCTCCCATGTAGACGGCGCACTCGAAGTCGAGCGCCGCGCAGGCGGTGGCCGTCGCCACGCCGTGCTGGCCCGCGCCGGTCTCGGCGATGATCCGGGCCTTCTTCATGCGCTTCGCGAGCAGCGCCTGGCCGATCGTGTTGTTGATCTTGTGGGCGCCCGTGTGGTTGAGGTCCTCACGCTTCAGCCACAGGTCGAGCCCGAGATCCGCCCCGAGGCGTGGCGCCCGGTAGAGCGGCGTGGGCCGTCCCACGTAATGGGCGAGGCTGATCTCGAGGGCCTCCGCGAAGGAGGGATCGTCGCACGCCTCGGCCCAGGCCGCCGTGAGTTCGTCGAGCGCGGGGATCAGCGTCTCGGGCACGAACTGCCCGCCGAAGTCGCCGAACCAGCCGGGGGCCGGGCTGCTCATTTCGCCGCCGCTCGTTGGGCGGCCGCCAGGAATTCGAGGATGAGTTCGGTCGACTTCTCCCCCCGGGCCCGCTCGACGCCCGAGGAAACGTCGACGATGTCGGGACGCACGTCGCGGATCGCGCGCGCCACGTTGTCCGCGTTCAGCCCGCCCGCGAGGGCGAGCCCACACCCGTCCCGTTCCAGCCCCGCCAGCCACTCGTACGGGAAGGCCGTCCCGGTGCCTCCGGGTCCGCGCGGCGAGAACCCCTCCAGGAGGATCGCGTCCGCCGCCTCCCGGTACTCGTCCCACCCCCGGAGCAGGTCGTCGCTCGACGTGGGCCGGAGACCCTTCCAGACCTCCAATCCCTCAGCCCGGAGGCGCTCGCAGAGGTCGGGCGGCTCGGCGCCGGCGAGCTGAGCCACGTGAAACCCCGCGATGTCCCGTTTGACGAGGATCTCCGCCGGGCCCGCGTCCACGAACACGCCCACGGCGCGCGTGCCGCCCTCGAGCGCCTCCACGACGCCGGCGGCTTCCCCGGCCGTGATCTCCCGCACCCGGCCGGCGAACACGACGCCCACGTAGTCCGCTCCGGCGCGAGACGTCGCGGCGGCGTGCCGCGGCTCCCGGAGACCGCAGATCTTCACCCTGGCGCGGGTCACGGCGCGCCGTCGCCGTCCATCGAGGCCTCGGCGCCCGCCGGGTGCATCCGGTCGCTCCGGGGCCGCTGCGGATGGCCGACGAGCGCCTCGACGCCCGCCGCCGGGTCGCCTGCCATCAACCACCCGCCGACCAGCACCGCGTCCGCCCCCGCCGCCCCCGCCGCCGCCGCGTCCTCCGCGGACCGGATCCCGCTCTCCGCCACGGCCACGACATCGGCCGGAAGCGTCGCGATCAGGCGCAGCGAGCGCTCGAGATCCACCTCGAAGGTCGCGAGGTCCCGCGCGTTCACGCCGACGATCCGGGCCCCGGCTTCGAGCGCCCGCATCATCTCCTCCTCGTCGTGCGCCTCTACGAGCGCCCCGAGACCGAGCTCGCCCGCGATTTCGAGCAGTTCCCGCAACCGGGCGTCGCCGAGCGCGCGCACGATGAGCAGGACCGCATCCGCGCCCGCGGCCCGCGCCTCGTACAACTGGACGGGATCCAGCGTGAAGTCCTTGCGGAGGATGGGGGCTCCCACGGCGCCCTTCGCGGACCTCAGGTCGTCCAGCGAGCCGCCGAAGTAGCGTTCGTCCGTGAGGACCGAAATCGCAGCCGCCCCCGCGGAGGCGTACACGCTCGCCACGCCCGCCGCCTGGGCGTACGGGTTGATGTCGCCGGCGGAGGGTGAGCGGCGCTTGAACTCCGCCACGACGGAGACTTCCCCGGGCCGGCGCAGCGACGCCTCGAAACCGCGCGGCGGCGGGGCTTCCTCCGCCTGTGCGCGAATCGCGCTCCGGAACAACTGGAGCCGCGCGACCTCTTCCCGCTTCGCCGCGAGGATCTCTTCGAGAATCGTGTCGTGTGCCATGGGCGCCAAGCTGCGACCGCCGCTATCCCGCCGCAAAACCCCGGCGGTCGTCCCGGTTCGCGTGGAAGGTTGCGCTTCGGTGCATGTTCGGGTATGTTCGGTAATCCTTCGGCCCGCCGCAAGCGTCCGGGGCGGGCACGGTGCGGAAGCTTCGAGCGGAGCGAAAAACGATGGCGCTTACGAAGCGACAGCGCGAGATGCTGGACTTCCTCGAGGGCTTCATACGGTTCCGCGGGTATTCCCCGAGCTTCGAGGAGATCGCGGAGGAGTTCGGCTACCGCTCGCTCGCGACGGTGCACGAACATCTCCAGAACCTGCAGGCGAAGGGGTATATCCGAAAGAACTACAATGAAAGCCGGTCGGTCGAACTGGTGGAAGGAAAGCTCCAGGTCGCCGCGGTCGAACTGCCGCTGTACGGCAACGTGGCGGCGGGTCAGCCGATAGAAGTCATCCAGGATCAGGAGACGGTCTCCGTTCCCGAAGACATGATCGCGGGCTCCCTGAGCGAACACTACGTGCTCCGGGTGCGCGGCGATTCGATGATCGACGAACAGATCCGCGACGGCGACTACGTCATCGTCCAGTCGCGCGAGACGGCGCACAACGGCGAAATGGTGATCGCGCTCGTCGATGGCGAGAACGCCACCATGAAGAAGATCTACCTGGAGCAGGGCCGGATCCGGCTTCAGCCCGCGAACCCGGCGCTCGCGCCGATCTACCTGAACCCATCGCAGGTCACGATCCAGGGCGTCGTGATCGGCGTGATCCGGCGCTACTAAAGACGGACAAGAAGCCTCACCGCAGTTGACGGAGGACCGCTCTCGACTCCCCGAGAGTTCCCGTCCCGACGGCCACCCACCTCCCACAAAAAAAACCGTCGGGGCGGAGGTTCCCGTCTCCGGAATCAACAAGCCTATTTGGTCCAGATCACGACGGCGCCACAACGGGCGTCATAGCCGGAGAATTCCGCCGGGAGCGCGGCCGCGCCCGTGTACACCTCGAGCCCTTCGATCTCCGCCGGGAGAACGTAATCGTTGATCGTCTCATTCTCCCTGGTCATGCGGCTCATGCGCAGGATCGCATGGGGCACCTCCTCCGCGGCCCACCGCTCGTCGCTTCCTCGAATGACCAGGTTGCCGTCAACGAAGATATTCAACTTGCAGCCCTGGTTGCTGAAGCCCGCCGATGCCCTCGTGCCGTACAACTGGCATCCGTGCGCCTGCACCCCGCAGTTCCCCAGCCGTACGCCAGGCACGTCCGCGATCATGTGCGAAATGCGAAGCGGGTTGCGGCGTTCGATGTCCTCGACGGTGAAGAACTCGCCGCCACCCGTGAGTTCCCCCCACTCTCTGCGTTCGTAGAACCCCGAGATCTCCAGACGCCGGGACCTCGTGGCGACTGCGACCAGCGGCGCCAGGACCACCGGGTCCGGAGACAGGCCGATCATGGCCTCGGTCGTGACGCCCCGCTCGACTACCACCCGATCGACCAGGGGTGCGTAGCCGAGATGCCGCACCGAAAGCTCGTGTTCGCCCACCGGCAGCGCGCTGAGCACAAAATACCCGCGGCTGTTGCTCTGAGCCGCCTCCGGCCGGCCCGGGACGGACACCGCGGCCGCCGCCACAGGCCGGTCGTTCCGCGCATCCCGAACCTGCCCGATGACCCGCCCCGTGGCCGTGGTCGCGAACAGGAGGCGGAGTTGCACGGAAACCGGCGCTCCGGGCTCCACGATCACTGTCATCTCCTCGCTCGACGCGTCGCCGAACTCGGCCCACAGGACGGCCTGTCGCGTGTTCGGCGGAACGCAGAGTACGAGCCGTCCGTCGGCGTCCACCGGCTCCCGCACCGGTCGCCGCTCCGCGTCCGTCCACCGCAACGCCACCGTCGCGCCCGGGATCGGAACCAGCCCCGAATCGTCGAGCACCTCGACCGCGAGCGACCGGCGGCCGGCGCAACCATCCTCCTGCAAGGCGCCGAGCGATCCGGCACCCACTGCAACCAGGATCGCCGGCACCCACACAGCCAGCGATCCCGCCCGCACGATCCGGCCAAAGTCGTTGCACATCGGCGCCCTCCGTTTCCCACGCAGACCCGTGCACCCGCACTCAAGTCGACTACCCGGGAGCGGCCGCGATTGGTCCAGAACAAACCTCCGTCGATGAGCGCGTCCTTTTCCACGACCCAGGCCTCGGTCCGGTTGGCGTTCGACGCCCGAGATGCGGCGGGGAGCCGGAACCGGCCGATGGTCGGGCCCGTCGGCCCCAGGACGAGCCATGTCCGTTCTCCCGCCTCATCGGGCCCTGGCGATCCAGATCGTGTCGTCGCTCCCCACCAAGAATTGCCAGGTGTCGCCGCGAACAGGAGCGTGGCTGCGGCAAGACACGCCATGGTCCGCCGCACCGGCGGTGATTGCGACGCGGACGGCCCGCGCGAGCATGGCAGCGTGTCGCGTTACCCGTCCCGGCGGTGTCCGGCGCCACCATCCTCGTTCGCGGATTTTGAGCAGCCTCTGGTGGGAGGGGGGCAGGACGCGC
>JAPPBA010000175.1 GCA_026705295.1 Candidatus Palauibacter australiensis | reverse complement strand
CAGCCCCCCGACTGGTCCACGTTCTCGATGCAGAGCTGCATGGAGGGGATCGGCGTGTCCTGCCCGAAGCGCTGGGCGTAGATCTGGTCCATCGACGTCCCGGCCCGGATGTCCGAGCCTTCCGTCTGCCGCGGGTGGGACTGGGTCAGGAAGGTCGCGCTGGAGCGGAAGTGGTCGCCGCCGATCTCCTTGGGGATCCGGGCCTCCGCCGCCTCGATATCGGTGTCGCTGATGATCGTGAGCCGGTCCCGGAACGGTTCGAGGGAGGCGAGCGCCCCGGTGCTGAGGTCGAAGTCACGGCCGGTCTGCAGCGGCGACCAGTAGCCGCGCGACGCGCCGTACGCGGTCGAGCCCGCGGCGCCGTGTACCATCTCGATCGCGATCAGCCGCGTCGGATCCGCGGGACGGATCGATCCCCACAGCCGCCCGGCGGGGACCATGGCGTCCAGCATCGGAAGGGCCACCGTGGCCCCGACTCCGCGGAGGAAGGTGCGGCGCGGAATGTGCTTTCCCGTGATGATGTCCATCTGGATCACGTCCCCTGGTTGGTTCCGCCGTTGGTTGCCCGGTCGGTCCCGGTGCTTGAGTTGCCGGCCTCGTCCCCCTGTTCGACGATGGCGCCGCCCCGGCTCATGAGGAAGGCCGGACTCTCCGCCACTCCGAGGATGAAGGCGGACATGCGATAGTCCTCTGCCTCCGCCCGGCGCGTAATCCGGCGCACGGTCGGCATGTCGAAGTACTCGACGCGGCGTCCGAGCGCGTAGGCCATGAGGCTCTCGGTAAAGGACCGCGCCAGCGACTCGCGCCGCGTGAGCAGGGCGGTCCGCAGGTCGGCCGGCCCGGAGAGCGGCGTCCCGTCGTACAGATCGCCGCTGGGATCGACGGTTCGCCCCTGGTCGTTGATCCGGTGGGCGCCCGTGACGTCGAAGTTCTCGAGTGCGAGGCCGAGCGGATCGATGACGCGGTGGCACGAGCGGCAGGCGGGGCTCGCGCGGTGCATCTCCAGTCGCTCGCGCACCGTCAGGAAGCGGCCCTCCTCGGCCTCGTCGATCGCCTCGAGGTCCGGCACGTCCGGCGGCGGCGGGGGCGGCGGCGTCCCGAACAGGACCTCCATGATCCACTTGCCCCGCAGCACGGGTGAGGTCCGGTTCGCGTGCGAGGTCGAGGTGAGGATGCTCCCGTGCGCCAGCACGCCGCGGCGGATGTCGTCGGGATAGTCGACCTTCCGGAAGTGGGTTCCGGCCACGCCGGAGATCCCGTAGTGACGCGCGAGCCGCTCGTTGACGAAGGTGTAGTTCGCCGTCAGCAACTCGAAGAAGCTGCGGTCCTCCCGCACCAGGTGCTCGAACAGCAGCTCCGTCTCGCGGCGCATGTCGCGGGCGAGCTGCTCGTAGAAGTCGGGGAAGCGGAGCGCGTCCGGGTGAACGTTGTCGAGATCCTGCAGCCGCAGCCACTGCGCGGCGAAACGCGTCGCGAGCCCCTCGGCGTTCGGGTGCGCGAGCATGCGGCGGACCTGGGTCTCCACGCCGGCCACGTCGTCGAGCCCGCCCGTCCGGGCCGCCTCGATGAGCGCCTCGTCCGGCGGCATCCCCCACAGGAAGAAGGCGAGCCGGGAAGCGATATCGAGCGGCGCGATGCGGTACGGTCCCTCGGTCCCGGCCCCGGCGGGCGGTTCCTCGAAGCGGAAGATGAAATCCGGGCTCGCGAGGATCCCCTGGAGCGCCGTCCGCACGCCGACCTCGAAGCCGGCTTCGAAGCCGCCATCCTCTGCCCCGGCATCGTACAGGGCGAGGAGCGGGTCGATGTCCGACGCGTCCACCGGCCGTCGGTAGGCCTGCGCCGCGAGCCGCTCCACGATCTCCCGCGCACAGCGGCGCCCGGCAGCCTCATCCCCGGCTTCGGGCCGGCACGTCAGCACGCGCGCCCGGATCGGCGTCTCCGACACGCCCGACACGCCGAACGGCCCCCGGATCGTGAGGTCGCGGAGGTGGGCGACGACCGTGATCCCGTGGGAGTAGCCGATCTTCTTGTCCGCCAGACTCCACTCGTGCGGCGACACCAGGTCTTCGATCGGCCCGTCGAAGCGCTTGATGAAGGCGGCGGACACGCGGTGGGGCCCCGCCGTGACGCGAATCGGCTCCGTCTCGACCTGAACGCCGTTCGGGTCCTGCCGGTGCATCCAGCGGTCGATGTCGATGAGCGCCCGCCGCTCGCCGTCCACGGAGAGTTCGACCTGCTCGTCGAAGGGCGTCGTCTGCCCGAAGAAGTTGCCGGTCGACTCGTGCTGGAAGGCGAGCCGGAAGACGTAGTCCCCGTCCGCGGTGAAGTTGTGCACGACGGAGATCCCGCCGCGCGTACCGATCGGCGTGCCCGGCACGTGCTGCCGCTGCTCGGCGTATCGGGACACCTCGTATTCCGTCTCGCTCGGCGTCACGGTCGGGTCCCCGAGCGCAAGCCGGCTGATCTCGCTGGCCGCGGTCAGGTATCCCTCGAGCAGCGTCGCGGAGAGGTTCTGAACGTCCGCGATGTTGTCGAAGCCCGCGCTGATGGTCTCGTTCGGCAGGTAGGCGGAGGCGTCGATGTCGAGCCCGAGGAGCGCCCGGATCGAACGCTCGTACTCGGCCCGGTTCAGTCGCTGGAACGAGCGGAGGCCGGGGTCGGGGCGGTCGGCCGCCGCGGCATCGACCCGCGCTTCGAGCGTCTCGGCCAGCTCGAGCAGGTCTTCCGGCGGGGGACGCCGGATCCCCGGCGGAGGCATCATCCCGGCTCGCAGCTTGCGGATCATCTTCTCCGCCGTCTCCGCCTCGAGGTGCGCCAGCTCCACCTCGAACCGCTCCAGCGAGAGGTTCCCCAGCACCCGGGTGTCGTTGTGGCAGTTCGTACAGACCTGGTTCACGATCGTTTGCGGGATCGTGTCCGGGATGAATTCGCGGGCCTGGGCCGGGAGAGGCGCGGAGAGGGACGAGCCGCCGGGAAGCGTGGAAATCAGCCCCCAAAGCGCGATGCAGGACAGCGCAATCGCGAGTCTCTTCATGGCATCGCTCGTCCTCCGCGACCGGCGGTGCGATCTGGCTCCTCGAACCTTCTCCTGCCTAACCCTTCAATATAGTGACGCCGACTCGATTCCGCCCTACGCGGATCCTGCGCGCCCCCCGGTTTCGCCCCGGTAGAGTCTGTACATCCCGATCGTGAGCAGCGGAAGCACGAAGATGAAGAGGAATGCCCAGCTCAGGGCGCCGTAGCCGGTGGCGATGAGGTCGATGATCCCGAACCTCGAGAGGAGCGAGGCGAGGATCAGGAGCAGCACCGCCACGGCGGGTCGCAGCGCCGGGGGCATGCGGGTCCGGCGCGCCGCGAACACCCCCGCCACCCGCTCGTTGAAGGCGTGGATCACGCCGGTCCCGGATTCGATGAGGGTGCCGAAGAGGACGACCTGGAAGGCGATCTGGAACCCCCGCGACCCGAGCAGTTCGAGGAGGTGGTTGGCGGGCACCGGGCGGTCCACGATGCCCGGGTACTGCCCCGCCATCGCCACGAGGAAGAGGACGCCCGGGATGATCGCGATGGGCCCGGTGAGGGCACCGGCCCACAGCGCTTCCCGCCGCCGCCGGATGTGGCGCGTCGCGAACAGCAT
Source organism: Candidatus Palauibacter australiensis (assembly GCA_026705295.1). NCBI lineage: Bacteria > Pseudomonadati > Gemmatimonadota > Gemmatimonadia > Candidatus Palauibacterales > Candidatus Palauibacteraceae > Candidatus Palauibacter > Candidatus Palauibacter australiensis. Next base: position 2,060 of record JAPPBA010000175.1, on the reverse strand, counting down.
CGCCGGCACGAGCGACACCTGGAGCACTCCGTAGCGGAACCCGGAGAGCGCCCAGCCCTCCCGGGCTTCGCCCGACGCGAAGGCCGCTCCGATCACATCCCCGAAGGCGCCGATGGACCAGGCGAAGAACACCAGGTAGACGCCGTAGAGGACGAACGACCAGCCCGACAGGAAGCGCTCGATCGCGTCCGTCCCTTTGAAGACGAGGAAGCCGACGGTGACGAGGAGCCCGGCCACGCCGGCCGCGTACGGCAGCCCGAACGTCTCGAGCAGGAACGTCCCCGCCGCGGAGCCGATCACGGCCAGGATGAGGAGGACGGCCGCGAGATACCCGATTTCGTACACGAACCAGCCGCGCCCGAGCAGGCGCTGGAAGAAGGTCCGGTAGTCGTACGTCCCGAAGACGCGCACGAACTCGAACGAGGCCATGGCGGTGACGCTGACGAGGATCGTGGCCGGGAGGAGCATGCCCAGCAGTCCGCCCAGCGGCCCGAAGCGGAGGAAGAACTCCACGAGTTCGCGCCCCGTCCCGTACCCGCCCGCGATGATGATGGATTGAAACACGAACCCTGGCAGCAGGTACCGCCGAAACCACGAAGTCATCGGCTCATCCTCCTCCGGGTCCGGTGTTGCGGGGGCCGTCGCGCCAGGTCGCGAGGGGGATCGGGCTCGGGCGGCGCTCGCGTATTGAGGGGGAGAGCAGCTCCAGCAGGCGCATCGAGATGCCGCCGAGGCGCTCGCGCCAGCGCTGGCGGCGCTCCTTCGCCGGCTCCCCGCGCGCGAGATCGGGCTCGAGTATGCGCTCTCCGACCTCGCGGACGAGATCCGGCGCGCTCGTGACGAGGACGATCTCCGGCTGCATGCGAAAGCTCACGTAATCGAAATTCGCCGAACCGAGCACGACCGTGTCGTCGATCCGCATCACCTTCGCGTGTGTCATGGGGCCGGGCAGCATGAGGACCTCGAAGCCTTCGCGCCGCGAAGCATCGAGCGTGCCCCACTTCATGACGGCCCGGTTGTGATCCTCCGGCATCAACACCGTGACGTGCACGCCGCGGCGGTGTGCCCGGCCGAGGGCGCTCCAGAACGGCTCGCTGATGTACGGGCACTGGACGACGATCCGGTCGGTCGCCCGGTCGAGCGCGCGCGAGACGGCGTCGCGCAACCCGGCGTTGCCGCGGCCCTCGCCGACCACGATCTCGTCGCCGTCGATCTCCGCGGCGGCCGCCCGGTCGTGCCCCCGCCACGTGTGCTCGAAGTCCCGGCGCAGGAATGCCGCGATCCCCGGGCTCTCGATCCGGACCATGAAATCGTGCCAGGCGAAGTTGTGCTCGCTGAAGTTGATCCCGCCCAGGTACGCGATCCGGTCGTCGATCGCGACCAGCTTCTTGTGGTTGCGGGCGATGAGCCGGTGAAACCGCCATCCCACGGGCCACGTGAACCGGACGGGCACCCCGCCGCGCTCCAGCCGGTCGCACATCTCGCCCGTGGCCGCGACCTCGCGCTGCAGTACCGGGTCGCGCCGCGCGCGCGGCAGACCGATGAACCGGTCGTTGATCAGGTACTTCGTCACGGCGTCGGCGACGATGCGCTTCCGCGGCGCCTCGCAGGCCAGCAGGGCTTCCGTCAGGCCGAGCCCGGCCGCGTCGCCCTCGAAGGAGAGCGTCTGTATGTAGACGTAGTCGCGCGCCCCGCGGATGTCGCGTTCGAGGTGTTTCCAGAACTCGGCCCCCCCGAGACAGAGTTTCAGGCCGCCCCCTTCTCCTCGGCCCGGACGTCGGCGACATGTCGCCGCGCCTCGGCGAACAGCACGAACGCCCCCAGCACCGTCCCGAAGAACGTCGTGAGCAGCCGCCAGCCCACGACCCACAGCACCGTGACCTCGGCGAGCAGCACCCGGTTCATCATCAGCCCCGTCGAAGCCTCGGCGACGCCCGAAGCGCCGGGTGTCGGCGAGAAGTAGAGGACGATGTGCTGCAGGAGCTGGAGTCCGATGAAGGAGAAGTCGACCGATCCCTGCAGCGCCGCCGCGAGGACGTAGCCCATGAAGTACTTGTTGA
>JAPPBA010000174.1 GCA_026705295.1 Candidatus Palauibacter australiensis | reverse complement strand
GGGCTGGCGAGGGGCTTGCCCCTTCGAACCCCAAAGCGCGGCGGCTACGACGACTGCGGCGGTTTCGCCTCCGCTTTCGCGCTTTCGCATCCGCAGTCGGCATGCGGAGTTCATGGCGCTATGCTTTGCGGCCCCGGTATCGCGTTACCTTTCCAGCCGAACCGCATCCCGGATCCCGCGCGATGTCGAGACGCCGATGGCGCCGGTTCTCCCGAGCGCAGCGGGAAGATCGCCTTCCGAGCCGCGCAGGATGGCGCGCACCGACTCCGTCGCCGGATCGGTGACCAACGTGATCGGACGGTCCGCGTCGGCGCTTACGCTCACCGTCCCCTCCGGTCCCGTCAGCGTGATCCGGTCCAGCGAATCCGCCCAGCCGGACTCGATCGGAACCATGAACAGGAAGTACTTGTCGCCGAACTTGTCCACGCCCGGCTCGAAGGCCAGCGAGAACTCCGCCTCGCCCGAGTCGCCGAGGCCCTCGATTCGGTACGGGCCGGGCTGCTCCGGCAGCCGTGCCGAGGAGGTCACTCGGAAGGCGGGCTCGATCCTGGGCTGGCCGTTCAGGACCCCGCCCCAGAGCACCAGCATCTCGGACTCCTCCGAGTCGGCGGCGGCCAGTGCGCGCGCCCGGTCGCCCTCGACCCTCTCCCGATACTCGATCACCTTCTCGAAATAGTAGTCGCTGAGCCAGCCCCGTTCGTAGCAGTACCCCATGATGTCCCGGCGCCGCTCGGCGGACACCACGCTCCCGTCGCGGAAGTCGTATCCCCATGCGCCGAGGCCGCCGTTCGGATACGGGAACTCCGGATCGGTGCCGAGCGCGCCGCCGCACGGAGCGTGGAGCAGGTCGAGGTTGTGTCCCACCTCGTGGGCAAGTTCCGTGTCCCACGGCTTGCCGATGCTCGCCCACGCCGCCAACCGGGCTCTCCCGCGCACGTACCCGTTCGCGCTGGCCGCCGCGGCGTAGTAGTAACCCGTTCCGTTCTCGATCGCGCGCAGCGCCTCCATTTCGAGGACGAGGCCCCACTGGCCGTCGTCGCTGGTCAGGTCGAGTGACGTGTAGTACGGTTCGCGGCTCCGCGCCGTGAACTCCGAGAACGGGAAGGAATACCGGAACAGGCCGACTTCCGGGCTGTCGTCGTCGATGTTGTCGGTCCACTCGAAGATCGACGAATCGGGCTCCGCCGCCTCCAGCACGGGCACCACCGTCAGTTCCAGCGGCGGCACTTCGATCACGTTCAGCGCCGCCGTGCCCGAGGCGGGGAAGCGGACCCGGCTCCCGGCGGCCAGCGGCACGGTTCCGTCCGGGTCCGCCTCGACCATCATTTCCAGCCCGGACCGGATGTGCTCGCCGGGGATGACCGCGTTGTACGAGTTGCGGAGTTCCGCCTCGTCGGCACGGGTAACCAGCAGATCGTCCTCGCGCTCCATCACGGCCCGGTGCACTTCCCGGCCGCCATGCGTGAAGATCGCCACGACCTCGGGTTCGTAGAATGCGAACGGCGCATCGCTGGTCAGGAACACGCGCAGCAGCGCATCGCGCCCGGCGATCAGCGGGACATCGCCGGCGGGCCGCTGGATGGCCTGCGTGAGGTAGACCACGGGGAGCGACAGCCCGACTCGATCCACGTTGCCGCAGGTGGCGCCGGCCACGATGTCGATGCGCCCGAGCCAGTCCTGAAACGTCCTTCCCGGAGAGGCGCACATGCCCGTGTCTTCGTATTCCAGGGCCTTCAGCCGGGTCAGATCCGTGAGCCGGAAGGGGAGCGGACCCTCCATTTCCTCGTTGGCGCTGAATCTGATGGAAGCGAGATCCGCCATGGAGGCGACCACGACCGGGAACTCTCCGGCAAGCCCGTTGCCGCCGAGGTCCAGCGCCTCAAGCGCCGTGAGGTTGCCGATCTCCGGCGGGACGGGTCCCGTGAGGCCGTTGTCCCCCAGCGCGATCCCGCGCACCCGCCCTCCCCGCGAGGTGACGCCGTGCCATTCGGCGACGGCCGCGCCCGTATTCCAGCCGTCGCGCCGGGTCCATGAGTCGCCGCCGGTTCGGGCGAAAAACTCCGAGAGCGCCAGACGCTCGACGTGCGCGGTTTCGCAGCCCTCCACTTCGTGTTCCAACCCGCGCAGCCAACTCTGAAATTCGGGGTCGATCTGGGGGCAAAGTCCGGTATCGCCAATGTAGAACGTCCCCAGCGCTGCGATGTTCAACATGCTGCGGGGAAGGAGTCCCCGGAGGTCCGGATTATCCTCCAGCCACAGGTGCTCCAGGTTCTCCAACTCGCCGATCTCGGCCGGAAGGGGCCCGGACAGGTTGTTCTTTACGAGCCCCAGCCAGACCAGGGAACGGAGGGCCGTCAACTCCGGGGGTATTCGGCCGCTGAGGAGGTTGCTGCTCAGTTGAAGATCCGACAGCTCGGAGAGATTCCCGAGTTCCGGCGGTATCTGGCCGGTAAGCGCATTGTCGCCGAGCCACAACGTCTCAAGCTTCTTGAGATCGCCGAGTTCGGGTGGTATCTCTCCGCTCAGTTCGTTCTCGAACAAGCTGAGGAACTCGAGATTGGACAGATTGTCCAGTTCGCGCGGAATGGGACCCGTGAGGCGGTTGATCGAAAGGCTCAAGTCCTCGAGTGCGGCAAGATTCCCCCACTCGGTTGGAATCGGACCCTCGACCTTGTTGTTCTGAAGTCCGATACTCTTCAGGAAACGAAGCCTGCCCAGCTCGCCGGGAAGCTGTCCCGACACCTGATTCCGCGTGAGCGAGATATCTTCAAGAGAGGTCATTTCGCCGAACTCCGGCGGCAGCGGTCCTTCGATCGCGTTGTCGGTTAGCCACAGGTCCCTCAGCTTCTTCAGTTTGCCGAGTTCCCTCGGCAGCGGGCCGCTCAGCCGGTTCTCGAACAGTGCCAGCCGCTCCAAGGCCGCCATGTTGCCCAGCTCGGGCGGGATCGGTCCATCAAGCTGGTTTCCGGACAGGTACAGCGTGTCGACGTTGACCAAATTGCCGAGTTCACGGGGAATCGACCCGGTCAGCCCGTTGGAGGAAAGAGCCAAGTCGCGCAGGCTCGTCAGCCTGCCCAACTCCGGCGGAATCTCGCCGGTCAGTTCGTTGCCGTACAGACTGAGCCGCTCGATGTGGGCGAGGTCACCCAGCGCGGCGGGCAGGGAACCGGCGAGGTTGTTGAACGGAAGACCGATCTCCGTCACATACCCGTCGTCGTTGACCTTGACGCCGTGCCATGTGCTGATGCCGAGGTCGCTCAGCCAGTTGTCGTTCCGGTCCCAATTGCGGCCGCCCGTGGCCTCGAACAGCGCGACGAGCACGTCCCGGTCCGCGGTGGCCGGAACGCACGGGACCCGCTCGTCCGCGTCCTCAAGTCGTGCGAACCACTCATTGAGCGAAGGGGGCACGCACAGCCACGTGTTGCCGAAATAGAAGCGTTCCAGCGCGAGTCGAGCGAAGGTGTCGGGGATGGGTCCGGAAAGGTTGGTGCCCCTGAGGTAGAGGTAGCGGAGTCCCGCCAGGTCGCCGAGTTCGGCCGGCAGCGGGCCGGAGAGGTCGTTGTCTCCCAAGGACAAGTCGCGCACGCGCGTCAAACTTCCCAACTCGGGAGGGATCGGCCCGTGGAGCGAGTTCCCGCTCAGGTCGAGGATGAAGAGCCGGTCGAGCAGTCCTATGGCCGCCGGAATGCGCCCCTCCAGATTCCGGTCCCTCAGAAACAGGTAGTCGACCCGTCCGTTCCCGTCGGTGCGGACTCCGGCCCAATCCGACAGCGGCGCGTCGCTGAGCCAATTCGTACGGTCGCTCCAGTTGTCGCCGTTCCAGGCCCGGTACAGGAACTCCAATACCTGCCGGTCCCCCGAGAGGCCTGCGGAGACCTCCACGTCCGCAGAGGCCGTGAGCGAGTCGTGTGTCGCCGTCACTCGCGTGACGCCCGCGCCGGCGGCGGTAACCAGTCCGGCTTGGTCGACCGTGGCGACGGACGGGTCCGCCGTCGACCATGTCACGACCGCATCATCGATCGCTCGCCCGTGGGCGTCCGTTACCGCCGCCGTCAGCCGCGCCGTGTCCCCGAGCGCCGCGAACAGAAGCGCCGCCGGAGAAACCGTGATCGAGTCAGCCCGCAACCCAACGACGATGGCCGCTTCGGCTTCCGCGTCGCCCGCCGTTGCGGTGACCGTCGTGCTCCCCTCCGACACGGCCGTCACGAGGCCGTCCGCCGCGACCGTCGCGACGGCGGAATCGGCGCTCGCCCAAGCCACCTCGGCACCTTCGATCACGTTGCCGTTCGCGTCGCTCACCGTCGCCAGAAGCGTCGCCGTGTCGCCCGGCGCGACCAAGTTCAATGAGTCCGGGGCGATCACGATCCCGGTCGGCGTCCGCCGGACCGTCACGGCTGCGGTGTCCGACGCCGTGCCCGACTTTGCCGAAACCGGCGTGCTGCCCTCGGCCAAGGCAGTGACCAAGCCCGTCGAATCGACGACCGCTGTGGCCGCGTCGCCACTCGCCCACTCGACCTTGGCGTCCTCCACCGCATGACCGTTCCCGTCCGTCACCGTCGCCGTCAGCCTCACCGTGTCGGCCACCTCAAGCGTCACGGACCGCGGCGCGATCCCGGTTACGGCGGGAAGCTGTCGAACCCGCACCGCCGCGGTTCCCGACGCCGCGCCCGCGAGCGCCGTGATCGTCGCCTCGCCGTTGCCCGTCGAGGTGACCAGCCCCGTGCCGCTCACCGTAGCCACGCCGGACGCGCTCGACGACCATGTGACCGTGACACCGGCCATCGCGTTGCCGCTCTGGTCCAGCACCTGGGCCGCCAACTGCGCCGTCTCGCCCAAGGACGACAGCGAGGCCAACGATGGCGTCACCGTCACCGTTGTCGGAACGGGCACCATGGCAGGAGGCTGCGCGCCCGGATCCGTCGGGGCGTCAGCGCACGACAGAAACCACGGGACCAAGAACAACACCGACCCGAGTATGCGCCTCCGGCTCGGCTCGGCTCGGCTCGGCTCGGCTCGGCTCGGCTCTTAACGATGCGGCCATGTGCGTGAACCCTCTTCGTGTCAACCCCCCATCGATTGGATTGGCGTAGGATTTTCGGGAGTTCGCCGCCCGGCATGAAAGATGAGAGGAACTCACGCCGCGAAAAAGGCAGGAGCCGACTTCCCCGTCCTCCTCTCGCGAAGGCTGGCAACCGGGACGGCTTTCGAGGGGTTGGCCAGGAGGGTGTCCGGGTAGCGGTTCGGGACCGCGCATGCCAATTGCCCGCCATCGCGGCAACGGCGCACGAATCGGGGGTTCCAAGGGGGCGAGACTCCCCCCTTGGCCGGACCGCGACGTTCAACGTCGCGTGTGCTGGCTGCCGGCCATTACCGGGCCGGAAGCCAGCCCCGGCAGAGCCGCCGAAACGCCTCTCCGGGCATCACCCGGAACAGCCTCGACCGGGCCGTCGTGGGCAAGCCCCCCGGCGTCGTCGGACCGCACATCCAAGTCACTCCCAACTTCTCTCCGAATACGGGATGCCTTCCGCGATCTTGCGGAGCGCTTCGGCCAGGTAGGTGACGACCGGATCGGGGAGCCCGCAGAGGTCGAACCATCGCCAGCCAGCGCACTTGTCCGGCTCGCGGTTCAGGATGTCCCCAGTCCACTTCCCCGCCTCGAAGAACAGGGCGATGCGTCCTTCGTCGGTGCGGTGGTGCATGGCATGCACGAATCTCAGATCGGCGGCCTCGACGACGACACCCGTCTCCTCGGCGGCTTCCCGGATCAAGCCGGCGGTGACCGCTTCACCGTCCTCCAAGTGTCCCGATGGCACGCCGTACATTCCATCCGCGAACCCCGTCCCGATCCGTCGTCCGAGCAAGACCTGCCGATGGCGGCGAAGGATCAGATGGAGATCGACGCAGCAGGAGTATCTCGGGGACAAGCGCAATCACCTCCGCTCGCGGTGGGGCTGCCGGTCTGCCGTCACGGACTGAACGCGAACACCGGACCTGCCGCTGGTCAAGCGGTTTCGGCCTACCCCTACCCCTCGGGGACCGGCGATCGTGCGTCAGAGGCGATCCTACGGCCCGCAGATTACCCGAAATGCCCCTCGGATCGCCGGAAAAGGGCTCTGAGCCTGTCGTGGAGGGTAGATGGGACCGGAATGGCCGCATCAGGCTCCGTTGCCCGCACCCCGGCCCGCCAGATACTCCGCCCACCGCTCCATCAGGTCGCGTCGGCGCTCGAACAGATCGGAGCGGGCATACGCCGCCTCCGCCCTGTTCCTCACCGCGTGCGCCAGCGCCGCCTCCATGACCGCGCGCGGCGCATCCGTGCATTCCGCCGCCCAGTCCCGGAAGCTCGAACGGAACCCGTGCGGCACGG
>JAPPBA010000173.1 GCA_026705295.1 Candidatus Palauibacter australiensis | reverse complement strand
GTCGGCGGCGCTCGGGCGGTCCTCGTCGGCCGACGTGATCACGACCTGGTCGACGTTCCCCCTTCCGGATGCGGTCCAGAACCTGTTCGGCCAGATACACGTCTTCCAGATCCTCGATCTTCTCAAGGATGGCTTCACACGCATAGTCGCTCTTCGTGCGGCCCGTCTTCCTTGCGAGACGGTCGAGTCGCGCTTCGATCTCTTCTGGAAGCTGTATGGACAACATGTAAACCCCCTTCCGACTCCAGCGCAGCGTACCAAACCCTGGCCCTGGAAGCTAGCGGTTTCGGCCCCTGTGTGGTTGTGGCGGTCGGGCGCGGGGTCTACCGTGAGGCGAGCCACTCGATTCGGTTTGGAACGCGGAGTTCAGTCGTGAAGCGACGCATCGATTCGTTCAAGCTGTCGTCCGCCGCCACGTCGGTCCTCCTGATCTTCGGCGCGGTCGGCGCGGCGGGGTGCGGGCAGGCGGAGGCGGGGTCGGAGATGGAGGACGGGGCGCCGGCCGACGCGGATGCCGAGGCGCAAATGGCCGCCAACCGACTCTCCGCGGAGGAGGCCGCAGAGGGCTTCGAACTTCTCTTCGACGGGGAGTCGCTCGACGCGTGGCGGGGGTTCCGGATGGACGATGTCCCCGCGGGCTGGAGCGCGAAGGAGGGCGCGCTCGCCTTCACGCCCGGTGTCGGGGGCGGGACGCTCATCACGCGCGAGACCTATACGGACTTCGACCTGCGCCTCGAGTGGAAGGTCGGCGAGGCCGGCAACAGCGGGATCTTCTTCGGCATCTCCGAGAACACCGAGCGCGCGTTCGAGTCGGGCCCCGAAATGCAGGTCCTCGACAACGCGGGGCACTACGACGGCGGCGATCCGCTCACGTCGGCGGGATCGAACTACGGCCTGCACGCACCTCCCGAGGACGTCACCCGCCCGGTCGGTGAATGGAACGCAGTCCGGATCGTCCGCCGCGGCAACCGGGTCGTCCACTGGCTGAACGGCGTCCGGATCGTCGAGTACGGAATCGGTTCGGACGAGTGGGAGGCGCTGGTGGCAGGGAGCAAGTTCGTGGAGTGGCCCGACTACGGCCGGCACCACGAGGGCCATCTCGGCCTGCAGGACCACGGCGACCCCGTCTGGTACCGCAACCTCCGCGTCCGCCGCATCCAGTAGCGGCCGGCGGCAGCGGCTGGCCAGCGGCGTTCCCGCGGGAACGTCCCGCGCGTTTCAGACCGTATTCAGTTGCGCAGGGGGCGGTGGGTGAAGCTGCGCTTGCCGGGGCCGTAGTCCGCGGCGCCCTGCCCCTTGCCGCGCAGCAGCCAGCGCGTCGTGAGGAGGCCCTCGACGCCGACCGGGCCGCGCGCGTGGATGCGGGCCGTGCTGATCCCCACCTCCGCCCCGAGCCCGTAGCGGAAGCCGTCCGCGAAGCGGGTGCTCGCGTTGTGGAACACGCTCGCCGCATCCACGGCCTTCAGGAACCGTTCCGCGACGGCCGGGTCCTCGGCCACGATCGCGTCGGTGTGGCTGCTCCCGTACGCGTGAATGAAGTCGACGGCCTCCTCCACGCCCGCCACGGTCCGCACGGCCAGCGTGAGGTCGCCGAACTCGCGCCCCCAGTCCTCCTCGGACGCCGCCTCGGCCCACGGCAGGACCCGGCGGGAGGGCTCGTCGCAGCGGAGTTCGACCCCGCGCTCGCGGAGCGCCTCTCCGACCGGGCCCAGCCGCGGCAGGAAGGCCTCGTGCACGAGCAGCGTTTCCGTTGCGTTGCAGGCCGCCGGGTAGTCGCACTTTCCATCCACGGCGAGCCGCAGCGCCATCTCCGGGTCCGCCGACGCGTCCACGTAGAGGTGGCACACGCCCTCCGCGTGCCCCAGCACCGGAATCCGGCTCCGCTCCTGGATCGAGCGGACCAGCGCCCCGGAGCCCCGCGGGATCACGAGGTCGATGAGGTCATCCAGCGCGAGCAGTTCGTCGACATCCCGACGGTCCGGGACGCCGAGGACGGCCCGGCGATCGAGGCCGGCTTCAGCGAGCGCCTGCCGCAGACAGCCGACGAGCACCTCGTTGGAGCGGGCCGCCTCGCGGCCGCCCTTCATGATGACGCCGTTCCCGGAGCGGATGGCGAGCGATCCGATCTGGATCACCGCGTCGGGCCGGCTCTCGAAGATGATGAGAAGGACGCCGAGCGGGCTGCGCACACGCTCGAGGACGAGCCCCTCGTCGAGTTCCGTGCGCGTGAGGACGCGGTCGATCGGATCCTCGCCTGCGACCAGCGCGTCGATCCCTTCCAGCAGGCTTTCGAACTTCGCATCGGGGAGCCCCAGCCGGTGGAGGAGGGACCCGGAAAGCCCTTCCTCCGCCGCGCGCGCCAGGTCCTCGTCGTTCGCCCGCGAGATCTCGGCCCGCGAGCGGACCAGGACCGCTTTCAGCGCGCGGAGCGCCGCCGTCCTGCGCTCCGCCTCGGCACTTCCGATGGTGCGTTGCGCCGCCCGCACTCCGGCCGCCCGCTCCCTCAGCGTCTCCATCGGTTCCCGCTTCCCCGTCGGTTCGCGCTTCAATGTAGTGGCTTCCATCACGATTCCTTGAGGATGAGATGCTCCCGCCCCACAACCTGGACGCCGGCCCCCGCCTTGTGAGAGGTCGCCTGGAGGACGAGCCGCGAGTCGAGCGCGACGACGCCCCGTCCGACCAGGGATCCGTCGAGCGCCCGAACCTCGACCACGTCGCCGCGCCGGAACTCGCCTTCCGCCTGCCCGACGTCCGCCGCCCTCAGCGACTCGCCGCCCCGGAGACGTTCGGCGCCCCCCTCCGCCAGGACCAGCGTCCCGCGCGGGTGCGAACAGTACGCGATCCAGCGGCTGCGCGAGGAGAGGGCGGCGCGCGGGGGGATCCAGGTTCCCTCCTCCTCGCCGGCCAGGACGCGGTCGAGCGCGCCCGGATCGACGCCCGACGCGATGACGGTGTGGCACCCTCCGCGCGACGCGACCCGGGCCGCCTCCAGCTTGCTCGCCATGCCGCCCCGGCCGAGCCCGGAACGCCCGTCCACGTCGAGTCCGTGCTCGTCCGGCCGGTCGATGCGGCCGACCAGCCGCGCCTCCGGGTCGCGCCTGGGGTCGGCCGTCATGACCCCCGGCACGTCCGTGAGGAGCACGATCAGATCCGCCGCCAGTTCGCTCGCGACCAGCGCCCCGAGCCGGTCGTTGTCGTCGAAGATCGGCCGCTTGCCGGTCCCCCGGTACACGCGGTCGTTCAGCGAGATGGCGTCGTTCTCGTTTACGACGGGCACGACGCCGAGCCGGAAGAGACTCTGCAGCGTCTCGTGCAGGTTCAGGTAGCGCACCCGGTCATCGAAGTCCGTCCACGTGATGAGGATCTGCGCGCAGGTGACGCCGAGCCGGGCGAACCCCTGCTGGTAGAGTTCCATGAGCCGGCTCTGTCCGATCGCGGCGCATGTCTGCTTCAGCGCGGCCGTCGCGGGCGGTTCGGGGAGCTGGAGGGCGACGCGTCCGAGTCCCACCGCTCCCGAAGTCACGATGAGGACCTCCCGCCCCTCCCGCCGCAGGCGGCTCGCGCTCTCCACCACGCGGAAGAGGCGAGAGAGGGCGATCGTCCCATCGTCGTGCGTGACGACGCCCGTCCCCACCTTGAGGACGACCCGGTCGGCCGTGGCGATCGCCTCGCGCGTGACGGGCGGCGCGGCGGCGTCGGCGCCTTGCGGCGTCGGGACTGGTTGGAGCTGGCTCACGTGGAACGCCTCACAGCGGGACCGGGACCCACAGCCGGCCTGGGGGCCGGCGGAAGGCCACCAAAGGTACACCGGCGCTCCTTCGGCACCAGTCCCCGGAGCAGGCCGTTGCACACCGTGCTCCGACGCACGACGCTTCGGGGGCGGGAGCGGGACGGGGGGAGCGTCGCGGCGGGGCGTCAGCGGAAGGCGGAGTTCGCGTGCAGGTCCACCTCATCGACGGCACCTACGAGTTGTTCCGGCACTTCTACGGCGCGCCCTCGGCGAAGAACGCCGGCGGTCACGAGGTGGGAGCGGCCCGCGGGGTCGTGGCTTCGATGTTCGGCCTCCTCGAGGGCGGCGCCACGCACGTCGCGATCGCCACGGACCGCGTCATCGAGTCCTTCCGCAACGAGCTGTGGCCCGGGTACAAGGACGGCTCCGGCATCGACCCGGCGCTCTACTCGCAGTTCCCGCTCGTCGAGGAGGCGCTCGCCTCGGCGGGGTTCGTCGTGTGGCCGATGGTGGAGCACGAGGCCGACGACGCGATGGCCGCCGGCGCCGCGATGGCCGCCGCGGACCCACGCGTGGAGCGCGTCTACATCTGCACGCCGGACAAGGACCTCGCCCAGTGCGTGGAGGGCGACCGCATCGTGCAGTTCGACCGTCGGCAGCGCCTCCTCCGCGACGAGGCCGGCGTGGTCGAGAAGTTCGGGGTGCCGCCCGCGTCGATCCCCGATTGGCTGGCCCTCGTCGGAGATTCCGCGGACGGATTCCCCGGCATCCGCGGCTTCGGCGCCAAGACCGCTGCCGCCGTACTCGCGCGCTATGGCCGCATCGAGGACATCCCCTCGGACGGACGAGATTGGGACATCGCCGTGCGCGGCCCCGAACGCCTCGCCCAAACGCTGCGCAACGGACTGGACGACGCGCTCCTCTTCCGCCGCCTCGCCACGCTCGTCCGGGACGCCCCGGTGTCAGCGAGCGTGGACGACCTCGCATGGACGGGACCCCGAGACGACTTCAAACTCGTCGCCGCGATCCTCGACGCCCCGGACCTGCCCTCCCGCGCGGAGCGCCTGGCCGCGGCGCGCCGGGAACCGCCCGGCTAGTCGCCGATCGGCGGGACGGCCTCCATCAGGAGGGCGATCGCGGCTCGCAGATTCTCTGCGCCCGGGCCGGAGCCCGTGTACTTGCCGAGGCGTGTGATGACGAGGCCGCGCGCCGGGATGAACACGGTATACTGGCCGCCGGCACCCGCGAAGCCGCCGTAGTCGTCCTCGATCGGGAAGCCGAGGTCCTTCCACACGAAGCCGCCGCCGTAGACGGGCCGTCCGTCGGCGATCCAGGCCGGCGCGACCTCCATGGCGTAGTCGACGTACCCCTCGGGGAGGATGCGCTCACCCTCCCACACGCCGTCCTGCAGGTAGAGGTTGCCCAGTCGCGCCCAGTCGCGGGCGGAGCCGAACTCGTAGCCCTGGGTGAGGAAGTTCCCGTTCGGGTCCGTCTCCATGATGAAGTTCCGGATCCCGAGCTTGTCGAACAGGTTGCGCTGCGGGAAGGCGTGATAGTCGTCGCCGCGCCCCTCGACGCCGAGGCGGACCAGGTAGTTCGTGAGCGCCGGATCGGTGTTCCGGTACCGCCCCACGGTGTTGGGCTCCCACTGCTGCGGGCGGGTCGCGGCCCACTCGAAGGCGTTCTCGCCGGTGTAGAGGTAGAGGTGGTCGGGATACCCCATCTCCTCCGTATAACCCGGGTCCTGCGGCGCTACGATCCGGATCCCGCTCGACATGCGCATGATGTCCGCGATGCGGATGTTCTTCCTGTCGTCGTCCTGCCATTCCGGGATCGGGGCGCGCTGCCACAGGCCGTACACGCCCTGCTGGATGAGAACGGCCATCAGCGTCCCGGTGAGCGACTTCCCCTTCGACCAGCTCTCGAACGGGGTGTGCATGTCGACGCCGGGGCCGTAGTCCTCGCCGATGATCCGGCCCTGGTAGGTGACGACGAAGCCGAGCGTCATCCCGTCCTGGTCCATCGCGACCTCGACCGCCTCGTTGACCTTGTCCATGTCGATCTCGGGCGGGTACGGCTCGTCCGGGAGCACATCCCCCATGGGCCACGGCGTGGTGGCGGGATCCGGGGTCATCGGCTCCACGACGGAGGGCGTGAAGTAGATCGAATCCTGGCCCAGCGGCTGCGTGATGCAGCCCTGGCTGCCGTACAGCTTGGCGGTGCGCGTGATCCCCGAGCCGAGCGTGAGGCTCACCGTCTGCGCCTCCATGTCCACGACCGTGTCGACGACCGCCCCGCGGTGCTGGAAGGGCGCCGTGAAGCCGCCCACGTTGGCCGCCGCATCGCGCCAGTCGAGTCCGGTGATGAACGTCCCCGAGCAGAGCGTCTTCGCGAAGCCCGCCGTGTGGTGCACGATCGGCTCGCCAGGGGGCGGATCCCACTCGGTGGGCAGTTCCAGCGCCTCTCCGCGGGCGATCAGGCTCTCGTCGGAGCCATCACCCGGGGGCACCTCCTGCGTGGACTCCATCCCCACTTCGGCGCCGTCCTCCGGCGCGCAGGCCAGAAGGCCGAACAGGGAGAGCGAAAGCGCACAGCAGAGGTGCGTCACGAACGTTCGATCAGGGGCGCGGCGCATCGGGATCCTCCGGTCATCCAGGTACGGTCGGGTTCCAGTCGCCCGGCCTCGGCTTCGAGCCACGGACGCTCAGTGGAACGTGGTCAGAGCGACCGCGCGTGACAAGCAGTCGACGAGAAACGCATCACCCTCCCAGCAGCCATACGAGCAGCGCCGTGGGAACCGCGGACAGATCCGGATCGCGCATGTCCAGCGCCGCCCTCGTGGCGACGACGCCGCGCCACGGAGACGCTTTCAGCGTGGGTGCCGCCCGCTTCCACCGGTCTCCGTCCACATACTTCGACTCGATCGCGAGACCTCCGAAGCCGGGCCCCGCAAAGTCGATTTCCTTGCGGCTGCGCGTCCGATGATGGAGGACCGCATCGAAGTTCGGGTACCCCCCGGCATCCCGACGCAGGAAGGCGCGGACCAAGGTCATCCCCAGTTGTTGCTCCGAGAGAAGCGACACGTCGATCCTCCGCCGGGGACGCGGAGATAGCGCCGAGAAGATGGGGTCGGTGAAGTACGTCTTTTCCTGCGCCCGGAGCGCTGGCGCCAGACGGTGTTCCCGGTAACAGGGCCACACGACGAAGCTCTCGCGCAGCGTATCGATCCTGCGCCGCACGGTGTTGGCCGACGTGCCGGTGTCGGAAGCGATGTCGCTGCAGTTGGTCGGTGACCCGATTCCGGCCGCCAGACGCCGCATGAAGGCGTCTGTATGTGCACGCGACCATGCAGACTGACCGAACGCCTCTCCCCGGATCACGTCGAGCAAGCTCTCCCTGAGAGCTCGCACCGCCTCTCCGTGGCCAGACTCCGTAGTCGGGGGATCCACCGCAGCGTGTGCCGCCACGGCTTGCGGAAACCCACCCACTGCGAGGTAGGTCTCCCATTCGCGCACGAGATGCGGCAGCCACGGCGCCAGCTCTCGCGCGGATTCAGTCAGAACCTCCGGCGACAACTCCGCCACGGAGATGGGTTCCTCATGGGGCGGAAGAGGGACGTCCCTATTCCCCTCCACAACACGCGACGCTCGCAGAAAGCTCCGGAAGGACATAGGCAGGAGGACGCGGTCCGAGTCCACCGCCCCGCCGCGCCGACCGGCCAGCGCCTTTACTGCTTCCGTGAGGTCGCGGGCGGAGGAGCCCGTGAGAACCACCGTATCCATCCCGAAGCGAAGGTCGTTGTCGCGCAACCACTTGATCGCCGCCGGCCACCCGTCGGGGATGGCGGTGATCTCATCGAAGAACCAGAAGCGCCGTTCCGACGCCGGAGTGATCGCGTCCGCAGCGTCCACGACTCTTCGCAGGTCGGCGGCCTCGAGTTCGTCGGCCGCGATGTGGATGATGCAGCGGGGGTCTTCGCCACGTTCGATGAGACCTCGCACCGTCTTCTTGATCTCGACCGACTTGCCGACGCGCCGTGGCCCGCGGAGCACGTAGAGCCCTCCCGGCACGAGTCCTTTGAGCACACCCGCGTTGTAATCGAAGGGGGCCTCGCGTGCCCGGCGCAGGTCCGGATCCGACCGGATCCACCCGTGGGGATCCGTCCACCAGCCGGTGCGGGCCAGGATTTCGCGCAGTTCAGCGGTGCTGTGCAGGATCGCCCCCCTGTAGACTCCCGATACGGATGTCCGATAATGTATACCAAATCATCCACGACATGGAGAATAATGTATACAAAATCCTGCAAACGATGCCAACCGGGGGTGCGGGACGTTCCCGCGGGAACGTTTCCCGATCAGTTCCTCGTCAGGCGGAGGAGCTGGGGATGTTGGATGTCGAGCGCATCCTCCCGGACGCCGAGTACGGCGTCCATGGCGATGTCCGCCACGCGGAAGCCGTCCGGCATCTCGACGGTCCCGAGCCAGGTCCCATCGGCGTCCAGCACCAGCCACTTCTCCGGCTGGTCACGCTCGGTTTCTCCCCGGTGAAGTTCCAGCCACACCGCTCCCGAGGGGTCGACGTGGATGTCGGTGAAGGCGGGTCGGGTGTCCGAAACCGGAGCCGCCTCGAAGGGCGCCTTCAACGGGTGTCCGGGCGTGAATCCGTCGAGCAGAAAATCCCGTTCCGCGGCGATCAGAGCCTCGCTCAGGTCCAGGGGATAGTCGGGGATGCGCAGGATGCGCACGATGTTTCCGGACAGGTCCAGTTCCTCCAGCTGCATCGCGTCGGAAGATCCCCGCAGGATGTGCCCGCCCAGGGCGGTCACGTGAGACTGTTTGCCGAAAAAGTGGGGCGCCGTCCCGACGTACGAGCCGTCGCGGACGAGTACGTGCACCTCGGCTCCCCGCAGTTCGCCGACGCTGTCGATCCGGGTCCCCTCCAGGTCGAGGAGCACGAGAGGCTGCGGAGGCCGAACCGGTCCGGCAAGGCCATCCATCGGCAACACCGGCCGCGATACCTCCGGCAGGATCCGGCCCCCGCCGAGATCGTGCAGGTCGATCGTCCAGGGATCGATGTTGAACGTCCCGACCACCGTCAGATCGTGAGTGGCTACGGTGACGCGTCCCCGGTCGAGGGCCAGGAGGGTGTCGCCCGCGTTCTCGATCCGCCGCAGGCTCCTGAATTCGCCGGGGCCATCGCCGCTCCCGCCGAACGACCCCAGGAACTCGCCGGCCGCGGAGAACACCCGCACTTCCTGCGAGCTCCCGTCGGCAATCACGAGTGAACCGTCCGGGCGCTGCTTCATGTCGCGGAGCCCATGGAACTCGTGGCGGGGGCCATCGCCCGAGAGCGTGAGGTCGACGAGCGGATCCGGATCGAGGCGCCAGAGACTCGAGTCGCCCCAGAGCGGCCGCATGGCCTCGACGATCTCGATGCCGGCGCTGTCGCTCCGCACGACGAGGGGCGGGCCGGCCTCGCTGCCCTGACAGGATGCGAGAAAGGGCAGGAGGACGAGGAGAAGCGGTCGGGTCACGGCGTCGCCTACGGCTGGACGATCCGGTAGTCGACCGGGGGATCGGCGCCCATGAGGTGCTCGACGAAGTAGTCCCAGGTGCGCCGGATCAGGTACGGCTCGCGCGCGTAGCCGTGGTTCCGGTTCGGGAACACGAGCATGTCGAACGTCTTGTTCGCCTCAATGAGGGCGTCGGCCACGAGCAGCGTCATGTTCGGGTGCACGTTGTCGTCCAGCGACCCGTAGTGGAGCAGCAGCTTCCCCTTGAGGTTCGAGGCGATGTTCTGGTTCGCCTGCGAGTCGAAGCTGTCCGTCCCGTCCGGGTTCCGTTCCAGCAGCCCGTGATATTTCTCCCCCCACGGGAAGTGGTACCCGCGCTGGTCGTGGTTCCCCGCCCCCGACACCGCGACCTTGAAGAAGTCCGGGAAGGTCAGGATGGCGTCGGTCGAGGAGAAGCCGCCGCCGGAGTGGCCGAAGATCCCCACCCGCTCGATGTCGATGGGATAGCGGAGGGCGAGCGCCTTGAGCGCCGAGACGTGATCGGGGATCCCGTTGTCCCGCATGTTGCCGTAGTAGCTCTCGTGGAAGGCCTTCGAACGATACGGCGTGCCCATGGCGTCGACCGCGAAGGTGATGAACCCGAGCTGGGCGAGCGCGTGGCCCTGGCCCCGCGGCCCGGAGGTGAAGCCGGGCGTGCGGATGGGGCCGATCTGGGGCCCGGGGTAGACGTAGTCGATGACGGGATAGACGGCCCCCTCCTCCATGTGCGGGGGGAGCCAGAGATAGCCGTACACGTCGGTCACCCCGTCGCGCGCCTTGGCGGAGAAGCGCACCGGGGGCTCCCAGCCGGCCTCGAGCAGCGGGGAGATGTCGCCCTGCTCGACCGTCATCACCGCGCGGCCGGCCTCATCCCTGAGGACGGTGACCGGGGCCGTCGAGCGCGTGGAGTGCGTGTCCACGAAGTAGCGGCCGTCAGGTGAGGCGGAGACCGCGTGGTGGGCGTCCTCCGGCGAGAGGAGCGTGACCCCGCCGCCGTCGAGCGACGCGCGATAGAGGTGCTGCCGGTACGGATCGCGCCCGGGCTCGCGTCCCACGCCGGTGAAGTAGACCTGCCGCGCGGCCTCATCGACGGCCAGGAGCTGGACGACGAGCCAGGACCCCTGCGTGATCCGGTTCTTCATCTCTCCGGTGGCGAGGTCGTGCAGGTAGAGGTGGCCCCAGCCCTCGCGCTCGGAGAACCAGATGAACTCGCTCCCGTTGTCGAGCACGCGCCAGTTGTAGGGCGTGCGGAGCTGGTTCAGCTCCACCCAGGTGTCGCCGCTCTCGACGATGACTCTGCGGGACGCGCCCGACGTCGCGTCGACTTCGACGAGCGTCTGGTTCTTGAAGTCGCGCGAATGGTGCGAGAAGTAGACGCGGGCGGCGTCCGGGGTCCACTGGGCGGCGTGCCAGGTCGTGTCCGCGCCGCCGAAGTAGCCGACGACGGGGTCGTAGTCGGCCCGCACCTGTGCGCCGGTGTCGGCGTCGAAGATGTGGAGTTGCCAGGTGGGGACGATGGAATCGCCGGGGAGCGCGTAGCGGTAGCTGTGGAGGATTGGGCGCCCGGTCGCGGCCTCGAGCAGGTGAAGGTCCGCGACGTCGCGTTCGTCGTAGCGGTGGGTCACGATCCGGCGGCCATCGGGGGACCACTCGGCGACCGGGGGCGGCTTGAACTCCCGGCGGCGGTTCGAGATCTCCTGGCAGCAGCCCTCCGGCGCGACGCCGTAGCCCCAGTGCAGCTCCCCGTCCGTCGAGAGCTGACGCTCCTCGTCGGAGTCCGTGTCGCGGACCCACAGATTCTCGTCGCGCGAGAAGACGGCGAGCGCGCCGTCGGGGGAATCGATCTCGTGCGTCGCCCGCGCGACGGAGTCCGGGCCGGTACAGCGGTAGGCCCCGATGTCGCAGTCCCAGCGTTCGTGGGTGTCCGTCCAGAAGCGGATGCCGCCGGACGCGTTGAACTCGAACTCGTCGAAGGGAAGATCCGTCGCCTCGTGGCTCTCGTCGGAAGCCTCGGAGAGGGCGGCGGCGAGCCGGTCGTGGTCGAAGACGGGGCGGCGGGTGCGGGCCGCGGCGTCGATCATGATGAACTCGTGGCCGCCGAACACCTGGTTGCGGTACCAGAAGCGGTTGGCGTCGAGCCAGCGGGGGTTCACCGTGACGCCCGACGTGAGCTTCTCCGCGTGCCAGGGCAGGAACTGCTCGGCGCGCGCGTACTCGCTCGCGCTCACGGATTCCGGCTGGTAGGGCCGGGACTGGGCGGCGGCTCCCGGCGGCAGCGCGGCGAACGCGAGGACGGCGAGCGCGAGGACGGCGGGCGCGGGGGCGGGGAGCGCGACAAGGGACGGGCGGCGAATCGAGCGGCGTTTCACGGGATCCTCCTGGGTTTCTGGCCTGGCAGCCCGCGGCAAGAGCCCCGCTGTGGACTGCCCGGAAAGAATAGACCGAAGCGTTCGGCGGCCGGTAGGGTCGCGAGGGTCGCCGCCGCCGTTGCGGACTGGAACGAGGCGGCGCTAGCGTGCCCGCCGACCCCATCCGAGGAGTGTTCCGTGGATACGACCTCGTCCTCCGTGCGCCCGAAGCGGCTCTTCCTGGCCAGTTGCGTGTCGCTCATCGCGACCTCCGTCACGTTCGCGGTGGTCGGCGCGGTGATGCTCACGCTGAAGGGCGAATTCACCCTCACGAACTACGAGGTCGGCCTCATCGGAGGGGCGGCGATCTGGGGCTTCGCGGTGTCGCAGGTCCTCTTCGCACCCTTCTGCGACACGCTGGGCATGCGCCTCCTGCTCCGGCTCGCCTTCGCGTGTCATCTCCTCGGGGCGATCGTCCTGATCACGGCCGGCGGTTTCTGGCAGGCGTTTGCCGGAGCGCTGACGCTGGCGCTGGGGAACGGGCTCGTCGAGGCCGCCTGCAACCCGCTGGTGGCGGCGCTCTATCCAGATCAAAAGACGGTCAAGCTGAACCAGTTCCACGTCTGGTTCCCGGGCGGGATCGTGATCGGCTCCGTGCTCGCCTTCGGCCTCGACTCGGTCGGGCTCACCGCGTGGCAACTGAAGATCGGCCTCGTCCTCATCCCCACCCTCATCTACGGCCACCTGATGTGGCGGGAGGAGTTTCCGCCGACGGAGGGCGTTCAGGCGGGAGTGGGCATGTGGGAGATGTTCAGGGCGACGTTCGCGACGCCGCTCATGATCCTGATGCTGTTCTGCATGGCGATCACGGCCTCGACGGAACTGGGGCCGAACCGCTGGGTGCCGCCGGTGCTGGAGGCGGGCGGGATTCCGGGGATCCTCGTGCTGGCGTGGATCAACGGCCTGATGGCGGTGCTCCGGTACAAGGCGGGATTCGCGGTCGAACGGCTCTCGCCGCCGGGGGTGCTGGCGGCGAGCGCGGCGGTGTCCGTGGTGGGGCTGCTGTGGCTCAGCTACGCGGAGACGACGGCGATGGCCTTCGCCTCGGCCACCGTGTTCGCGGTCGGCGTGTGCTACTTCTGGCCGACGATGCTCGGCTTCGTGTCCGAGCGAGTGCCGCGTTCCGGGGCGCTCGGGCTGGGGCTGATGGGGGCGACCGGGATGGCGGTCGTCGGGCTGTGGACGACGCCGTGGATGGGAAGGATCGCCGATGGAGTGGGGCACGAGCGGCTTCCGGCGGTCGAGACGCAGGCGCTGTTCGCCGATGCGGCGACGGCCTTCGCCGGGGCTGACGAGAGCACCGCCCCGGATCTGGCGGCGGCGGGCGACGCGGTGGGCGAGGCGCTCGCCGGCGTGGGACCGGATGGCGCGCTGCCGGAATCGGTTACGGCGAACGCGCTGCGGGCGATCATCAACTCCGGGGGGGATGAGGCGCTGGCGGAGCGAGCCAACGCCATTCTCGGGCCGGCCGACAACTACGGGGGACGGGTCTCGTTCCGGTACATCCTTCCGTTCACGGGAGCGCTCATCCTCATCTTCGGATTCCTCTACTCGCGCGACCGGCGGGCTGGCGGATACCGCGCCGTTCGGATCGGGAGGGAGTCGGGCGACGGATGAGGCGACGCCTCAGCTACGGGATGGTGGGGGGCGGACCCGGCGCCTTCATCGGAGACGTGCACCGGATGGCCGCGGAACTCGACGGCCTCGCGCAGATCGCGGCCGGCGCCTTCTCGTCGGACCCGGAGCGGTCGGCGGCGAAGGGAGCCGAGATCGGACTGGACCCGGAGCGCGTGTACGGCAGCTACGCGGAGCTGGCGGAGGCCGAGGCGGCGCGCGCCGGAAACGACCGGCTGGACTTCGTAATCGTCGTCACCCCGAACCATCTCCATTTCGACGTGGCGCGGACCTTCCTCGAGGCGGGCTTCCACGTGGTGTGCGACAAGCCGTTGACGACGGAACTCGCGGACGCGGAGGCGCTGTGCCGGCTCGTGGCGGCCGGAGATCGCGTGTTCGCCCTCACGCACAACTACGGCGGCTATCCGATGATCAAGGACGCGCGCCACCTCGTGCGCGGCGGGAGGCTGGGGGAGATCCGCCGCGTTCAACTCGAGTACTTCCAGGGGTGGCTGGCGACGCCGCTCGAGGAGACGGGACACCCGCAGGCGGTGTGGCGCACGGACCCGGCGCGGGCGGGGGTGGCCGGCGCGCTGGGGGACATCGGGACGCACGCGCACCACTTGGCCCGCTACGTGACCGGGCTGGAGGTCGAGGCGCTGTGCGGCGAGCTGACGACGTTCGTGCCGGGGCGGCGCCTCGAGGACGACGCGAGCCTGCTCCTGCGCTGGAGCGGCGGCGTGCGCGGGACGCTCACGGTGTCGCAGGTGGCGGCGGGCGAGGAGAACGGGCTCGCGATCCGCGTGTTCGGGAGCGAGGGCTCCATCGCCTGGCGGCACGACGACGCGCAGACGCTGTGGTACCGGACGCCGGACGGGCAGGCGCGGGTGCGGCGCCCGGGGCACGGCTGGATCTCGCCCGAGGCCGCGCGGGCGTCGCGGGTCCCGCCGGGTCATCCCGAGGGATTCATCGAGGGGTTCGGGAACCTGTACCGGAACGTGATCTCGACCATCGGCGCGCTCGACGGGGGGCGGACGCCGGACGGGGCGGAGGCCGACTTTCCCTCCGTGTGGGACGGGGCGCGCGGGGTTCATTTCCTCGAGCGGGCGGTGGAGAGCGGGCGGCGCGGCGCGTGGGTGGACGCGCGCTACGCACCGCCGCGAGAGCCGCCTGTGGAACCGGAGGGGCACGGGGAGAGCGGGGAGCGCGGGGCGCGCGGGGAGTCGACGCGATGAGTGCACGACCGATCACGCTGTTCACCGGCCAGTGGGCGGACATGCCGCTGGAGACGCTCGCGGCCCGGGCGGCCGCGTGGGGCTACGACGGGCTCGAGCTGGCCTGCTGGGGGGACCACTTCGACGTCGTGCGGGCCACGGAGGAGGACGGCTACGCGGCCGGGCAGCGCGACCTGCTGGCGTCCCACGGCCTCGACGTGCACGCGATCTCCAACCATCTCGTCGGCCAGGCCGTGTGCGATCCGATCGACGCCCGCCACCAGCTCATTCTGCCGGATCGCGTGTGGGGCGACGGCGACCCCGAGGCCGTGCGGCGGCGGGCCGCGGCGGAAATGAGCCGGTCGGCCGCCGCGGCGGCTGCGCTCGGCGTCCCGGTCGTGAACGGCTTCACCGGCAGCTCGATCTGGGCCGCCGCCTACGCCTTCCCCCCGCACCCGCCGCGCTTCGTGGACGCCGGCTTCACCGACTTCGCCGACCGCTGGAACCCGATCCTCGACGCCTTCGACGCGGCCGGCGTGAAGTTCGCCCTCGAGGTACACCCGACGGAGATCGCGTTCGACGCCGCCAGCGCGGCGCGGGCCGTGGAGGCCGTGGCGGGGCGCGCCGCATTCGGCTTCAACTACGATCCCAGCCACCTCGCCTACCAGGGCGTCGACTACGTCGGTTTCATCCTCGAATTCAGCGACCGCATTTACCATGCCCATATGAAGGACGTGTGGTGGTCCGACACCCCGCGCCGCTCCGGCGCCTTCGGCGGCCACCTCGACTTCGGGCACGCGGACCGCGGCTGGGACTTCCGCTCCATCGGGCGCGGGCGGGTGGACTTCGAGGAGGTCCTGCGCGCCCTCGACCGGGTCGGCTACAACGGCCCCCTCTCGATCGAGTGGGAGGACAGCGGCATGGACCGAGAGCACGGGGCCCGGGAAGCGTGCGAGCGGCTCCGCGCCCTCACCTTCCCGCCTTCCGCCACCGCCTTCGACGCCGCCTTCTCCGAGGACTGACCTCCGCCCCGCGAAGGGAGTCGAACCCCGGAGACCCGTTGCGGCATGACGCGTGATGAGTATATCATACTTACGATATGAGTACGCGACTGCAGGTGGTCATGCCGGAGGCGGAACTGGATGAGATCCGCGATGCGGCGCGGCGCAACCGCGTCACGGTGTCCGCGTGGGTGCGGCGCGCGCTGCGGGAGGCGCGGGCGCGCGAGCTGAGGGGCGGCTCCGTCTTCGCCGTGCGCGAGCCGGGGCCGCGATATGGGACCTCCGAGTCCGCCGGCCTGCGGTTCGTCGATCTCGAAGTGAGATTGCCGGAGCGCGATCTGGAGGCGGTGCGCAAGCGGTACGGACGAGCCAATTGGTCGGCGGCCGTGAAGGAAGCGGTGTTCCGCCAGTCCTTCGTCCCGATGACGAAGGAGGAGGCACTCGCCATGGAGGGTGTGGGCTGGGAGGGAGATCTGGACGAAATGCGAGACGGCAACACGATCGAGCCCCTGTGATCGTCGACACGTCCGCGTGGATCGAATACCTGCGCCGCACCGAAAGTCCCGCCAACCTTGCTTTGAGACACGCCGTACAGGCCGGGAGCGCGATCGCCACGCCCGCTCCCGTGGTCATGGAACTCCTTTCAGGCTGTCGCAACGAAACCGAGGAGTCGGATCTGTTGAAGCTGCTCGGTCGCTTCGAGATCCTGATCCCCGACTCGCTGGGCCACTTCCAGGGTGCAGCGCGGATCTATCGTACCTGCCGGCGCGCGGGGTGGACGATTCGGTCCTCGGTAGACTGCCTCGTCGCCGCCGCGGCCCTGGATGCGCGTCGCCCGCTGCTGGCCCGGAATCGTGACTTCGACACCATCGCCCGCCTCACGGAACTCGAACTCGTCGTTCCGACCGCGCCGGAATCACACGCCTGAGCACGGCCCCTCCGACATTCGAGGCGCCCTTCGAACGGTGCCACGACGGTCGTGGACCGGCCGCCGGCGTTCCCGCGGGAACGTCCCGGGCGCTGAGATCGGTGGGAGATCGGTGGGAGATCGGTGGGAGATCGGGTTGAGAATCGGGTGGAAATCGGGTTGAGATCAGGTTGAGACGAAACCCGAATATTTACCGAAGATCGGGGTATGAGTGCGTACCCCCCTTGGAACCCTGAGATTCGGATGAGAAGCCATGCCTGTCACGCCCGACGCCCGCGATGCCTCGAACGCTGATGCCTCGAACGCTGATGCCTCGAACGCTGATGCCTCGAACGCTGATGTCTCCCACCCCGCGGTCCTGAACGGCGACCCCGTCGGCGACGAGATCGCCGAACTCTGCGCCCACCTCGACGCTGCCCAGTATCGGCTCCTGATCCTGCTGCGCCGCTTCGATGAGGAGGAACGCTGGAGCGGCTGGCGCTCCTGCGCCCACTGGCTGAACTGGCGCGCCGGGATCTCCCTCGGCGCCGCGCGGGAGCGGCTGCGGGCAGCCCGGCGCCTCGCCGACCTGCCCCTGACCTCGGCCGAGATGGAGAAGGGGCGGCTCTCCTGGTCCAAGGTCCGGGCGTT
>JAPPBA010000172.1 GCA_026705295.1 Candidatus Palauibacter australiensis | reverse complement strand
TGGGGCCGGAACCGGGTCCGGGTGTTCCCGGACGCCAAGACCGGCCTGTATCAGTTGGAGTGGCGCGAGAACGGGCGCAGGCTCACCCGGTCGCTCGGGCACCGCGACTGGCGGCGCGCGAAGAGGCAGGCGGACGAATTCGCCGCCGGGTTCGCCGGCCCGGAGATCGTGGGCGGGGCGGAAGCCAAGCCCGAGCCGCTCACGCTGGGAAGGCTCTTTGACATCTACGGTGAGGAGGTGACGCCCACCAAGGGCGCGCACACGCGGGGGCACGACCGGGCCGCCATGCGGATGTTCCTCCGGTTCTTCGGACGGAGCCGCGACCCGGCCACCCTGTCGCAACGGGACTGGGACCGGTTCATCCGGGAACGGCGAGCGGGCAGGATCGGACCGAGCGGCAGGCCCGTGTCGGACCGAACGGTCGAATACGACCTGAAGTTCCTGATCGCGGTGCTGAATTGGGCGGAGAGGTCGAGAGACGAGCAGGGCCGGTTGTTGCTCGACCGGAATCCGCTCAAGGGTCTCAGAAAGCCCGCCGAGAAGAACCCGACACGGGTGGTACTCGCCGAGGAGGAGTACCGGGCGCTGCTGGAGGTGTCGCGCCGGGTGGACTGGCGGTTTCGAATCGCGCTCGTGCTCGCACACGAAACCGGGCACCGCATCGGTGCAATACGCCAGCTTCGGTGGCCTGACATCGACTTCGAGGGTCGGACGATCCTCTGGCGGGCCGGGCACGACAAATCGGGCTATGAGCACATCACGCCCGTCACCGCCGAGGCGCTCGACGCGCTCAGGGAGGCGCGGAGCCCGATTCCCTTGGCCGGGGATGTCCCGGTGCTGCCCGCGCCCAGGAATCCCTCGGTCTGCATGGGAGCCGCGTTGGCGCAGGGTTGGTGGGACAGGGCCGAGAAGCTCGCGGGTCTGGAGCCGAAGCCCGGCAGGGGCTGGCACTCGCTGAGGCGGAAGTTCGCCAGCGACCTGATGGACCAGCCGCTGAAGGTGCTCTGCGAGCTGGGCGGCTGGAAGACGGCGAAGACGGTTCTTCAGTGCTATCAGCGCGCAGATGAAGGACAGCTTCGGACGGCTCTGGAAGCCCGTAGAAGACTCCGCGACTAGACCCGCAATCGGCGGGAGTCAAACGGCTGGAATCCGACCGGCCAATCCCGTAAGTTCAACCTCCATGAGCAGATGCGAATCCACGACCGACTGCCGGGCCGGCATCTGGGCAGGGTTTTCGGGATTGCCGTGAGTACCCCATTGGGTTACCATGCGCCATGCACACCGTCGCTGAGACACCAACCTTCTCCCGTCAGGCAGACAAGCTGTTCAACGAGGACGAGAAACGCGAACTGATTGACTACCTGGCCGAACATCCCTTGGCGGGCGATGAGATTCGCGGCACGGGCGGGGTCCGAAAGACGCGATTCGGAGCCTCGGGGCGCGGCAAGCGGAGTGGTGTTCGCGTGATCTATTTTTTCGGGGGTGAGGGAGTGCCGATCTACGCGCTTCTAGCCTACTCGAAGTCCGACAAGACCGACCTGACCCGCAGCGAGCGCCGAGCGGTGGCTGCACTCGTCGCCGCCATCAAGCTTCAAGGAAAGCAGGGGAAATGAGCACGTTTGGAGAAGACCTGGTCCAGTCCTTGAACGAGGCCCTGGACCATGCGAAGGGGGAGGGCCCCGCCATCGTTCACGCCCCGATCTCCCCGCGCGAAGTTCGTATGGAGGCGAAGCTGACACAGGCTCAAATGGCGGCCCTGATGGGAATGAGCCTCTCCGGCTATCGGAAGTGGGAGCAGGGGAGACGACGCGTCAGCGGCCCGGCTGCGGCGCTTCTGCGCATCATCAAGCACGATCCCAACGCCGTGAGGCCTGCGCTGGTGCAGTCGCCATAAGAGGTGGAGCGTCCGTCAGCCCGCCCTGGAGAAGCGTGAGTACCTACGGCCCCAGCTGTTCCGCCGCGGCGCTCGTGAGTCTGCTAGCGGTCGTGGGCACCGCGCAGGCGCAGGACGGCACGGTCGGTTCCGGCCAGGCGGGAAGCTACATCGGCGTATTTGCGGGGCCGGGCTCACTGGACGTCCGCATGACCGACATCGACGGCTTCACGGGGTCGAACGGCGTCCCCGGCCAGGCGTTCGAGTACGGCGACACCGGACTCGCGACCGGTGTGATGGTGGGGCGATCCTTCCGCCTGGGGGTCGTGCAGCTCCTGTTCGAGGCGGACGGGGCGTTCAGCGGTCTGTCGGCGTCCCCCGGACAACTGGATCCGGCCGGCATGGACGAGACGGCGACCGCGGAGCTGCATTGGGTCGGGACGGCGCGCATCGGCCTTCGGAGGTCCCTCGGGCGCGTCAGCGCCTTCGTCGCCGGCGGCGCGTCGGTTGCCGGAATCTCCAACTCGTTCACCGACCTCGATCCGGGAACGGACGGTCGCCTGCAGTTGGACCCCGACGATTCCTTCGACGAGCGGCCGACGCGGGTCGGATGGGTCGCCGGGGTCGGCATCGAAATGCCGGTGGCGAGTGCCTGGACCCTCCGACTCGAAGGCCTCTACAACGATTTCGGCGAAACCGTCCACCAGGCGGATAACCGGCTCGACGTCAACGCGGGGGTCTGCGGACCGGCCGGGCTCCCGAGCCCCTGCCGCTACGGCTTCGATCAGCGGCTCGCGCTCCTCCGTCTCGTCCTCGTGCGCCATCTCGGCCGCTGATCGCCGTGCGGCCCCGAGGCTCCCGCCCGACCCGCCGACACGTCAGCCGCTGAGCTCGTGCGCCTCGCCCGCGCCCCGCGGCAGGCGGATCCGCTCGACCAGCCGCTGCGCCTCGGCCGGGGGCGCCGGCGTGAAGCGGGACACGACCGTCGCCACCGCGAAGTTCACCGCCATTCCCAGCGCCCCGATCCCCTCCGGAGAGATCCCGAACCACCAGTTCTCGGCGATGTTCGCGGCAGGGTTCACGAACTTGAAGTAGACGATGTAGGCCGCCGTGAGCGTGATCCCGCACAGCATGCCCGCGATCGCACCCTCCCGGTTGAGCCGCTTCGAGAAGATGCCGAGGATGATGACCGGGAAGAAGGACGACGCCGCGAGCCCGAACGCGAACGCGACGACCTCCGCCACGAAGCCCGGCGGATTGATCCCCAGATACCCCGCCACGATGACGGCAGCCCCGGCGCTGAATCGCGCCGCGATGAGTTCGCCCCGTTCGCTGATGTCCGGTCGCCAGTTGCGCTTGAGCAGGTCGTGGCTGATTGCCGCCGAGAGGACGAGCAGGAGTCCGGCGGCCGTCGAGAGCGCCGCAGCAAGCCCGCCCGCCGCCACGAGTCCCACCACCCAGTTCGGCAGCCGCGCGATTTCCGGGTTGGCGAGCACCATGATGTCGCGGTCGATCGTGAGTTCGGTCTGCACGGGTGCGCCCGCCGCGTCCACGGCCTCCGGCCCCACGTACTGAATGAGTCCGTCCCCGTTATGGTCCTCGTAGGAGATCAGCCCCGTCGCCTCCCACTTCGTGAACCACTCCGGCATCTCCGCGTACGGCTGGTCCGTCACCGTATTGAGCAGGTTCGTCCTCGCGAACACCGCCACCGCCGGCGCCGCCGTGTACAGGAGCGCGATGAACACGAGCGCCCAGCCCACGCTGATCCGCGCGTCCCGCACCCTCGGCACCGTGTAGAAGCGGATGATCACATGCGGAAGCCCGGCCGTCCCCACCATGAGCGCGGCCGTGATCGCGAACACGTCGAGCGTCGATTTCGTCCCGTCCGTGTACGCGGTGAAGCCCAGTTCTTGGTGCAGTCCGTTCAGGCGGTCGAGCAGGAACGTCCCCGTCTCCTGATCCGCCGCGCCGAGTCCGATCTGCGGAATCGGGATGCCCGTGACCAGCATCGAGAGGAAGATCGCCGGCACCATGTACGCGAAGATCAGCACGCAGTACTGCGCCACCTGCGTGTAGGTGATCCCCTTCATCCCGCCGAGCACCGCGTAGAAGAAGACGATCCCCATCCCGATGACGACGCCCCAGACGATGTCGATCTCCAGGAAGCGGCTGAACACGATCCCAACCCCGCGCATCTGGCCCGCGACGTAGGTGAAGGAGACGAAGATCGCGCAGATCACGGCCACGACCCGCGCCGTCTGCGA
The DNA here is from genome assembly GCA_026705295.1 of Candidatus Palauibacter australiensis. Lineage (NCBI taxonomy): Bacteria > Pseudomonadati > Gemmatimonadota > Gemmatimonadia > Candidatus Palauibacterales > Candidatus Palauibacteraceae > Candidatus Palauibacter > Candidatus Palauibacter australiensis. Next base: position 17,069 of record JAPPBA010000172.1, on the reverse strand, counting down.
GTAGTAGCGCTCGCCCACGAAGTCGGGGACCGTGAAGGCGCCGAACTTCCGCAGGTACGGGGCGAGGAGCAGCGCCAGGAGCACGTAGCCCCCCGTCCAACCCATGAGGTAGACCGAACCGTCGTATCCCAGGAAGGAGATGATCCCGGCCATCGAGATGAAGGAGGCGGCCGACATCCAGTCCGCAGCCGTCGCCATCCCGTTGGCGAGGGGATGGACCCCCTTGCCCGCCACGTAGAACTCGCTCGTGGAATGGGCCCGCGACCAGATCGCGATCCCGATGTAGAGCGCGAACGAAAGCCCGACGAGCGTCGCCGTCCACTGGAGTACGGTCATGCCGCGCCCTCCTCGTCACGCTCGTCGACGTCGAACTCCCGGTCGAGCCGGTTCATGAGGAAGACGTAGACGAAGATGAGGACGACGAAGACGTAGATCGCGCCCTGCTGCGCGAACCAGAATCCGAGCGGGAAGCCGGTCCCCGGGATCCGGATCGTGTCGAGCGCGTCGGCGAACACGATCCCGGCGCCGTAGGACACCAGAGCCCAGATCGCGAGGAGAATCCCCACGTAACGGAGGTTGCGGCGCCAGTACGCCAGGTGATCGCGGCCTGCTGCGGATCGATTCATGGGTCTCCCAGCGTGCGAGTCCGAATGGTGCCGGATTTGCCAAAGGCTGCCTCCGACTTCACTTCGGCGTCGCCCAAGGCTGCGACCCGGCTGCGCGGCGCGCCAGTGTCACGCCTCGCGCAGCGACCGCGGTTACCAGAACACGCCGAAGACGAGCCACGCCGAAATCGCGGCGAGAACTCCCGTGTAGAGCGCCGGGCTGGCCAGCAACGGCACGCGTTCCCTGAACGGGTGGAGGCGGATCGGGCCGAGTTCGCCGGAACTCTTCGCCAGCCAGTCGTCGACGCCCGGGGGCGACGTCGCGTCAGCGCCCGCCACGACGTCGCCCGTCCCGCGCCAGCGCGGGTGGAGCGCCGCGAAGGCGCAGCCGGCGGCCGTGAACGCGACCGCCCACACGAACGCCTCCCACTGTCCGGTCAGCCAGGAGGGCAGCCACGAGACGTCGATCACCTCGCGGTCCACGAAACCGATGACGCCGTACAGCCCTCCGCTGGCGAGACCGGCGATTCCCACCCGCCGGTTCGTGTGCGTCACGGCTCCCACGAGGTAGACGATGAGGAGCGGCGTGACGAACACCGACGTGACCGAGCGGAAGGCGGCGAGCATCGTCGGCGCGCGCAGGATCAGCGGCAGGTAGGCGAAGCCCAGCACCAGGATCGCGACCGTCGCGATGCGTCCCACGCGGAGGTAGTGGGCGTCGTCGCGGTCCCGCGAGATGAAGCGCGCGTAGACATCGCGCGTGAAGACCGCCGACATCGACGAACCCATCGAATCGAAGGTGCTCACCGCGGCGCTCACCACGCCGGCCACGACGAGCCCCTTGGCGCCGATCCCGAGATAGGTGGAGATCAGGTGGGGGTACATTTCGTCGGGCCGGGCAAAATCCGGGAACTGCGCCCGCCCGAACAGCCCGAGCATGTCCGTGAAGAGCAGGATGACGAGGCTCACTCCGACCCCCAGGACGCCGGCCATCTTCATGTCCCACAGCGAGCGGGCGCCCATCATCCGCTGCGTCGAGGTGTGGCTCACCGTCCACCAGCCGGAGGAGATGAGGATCCATGCGATGAAGATGACGGCCGGGGATGTGGTGCCGTCCCGTCCCCGGAAGGCGCCCACGTGGACCAGGTCCGCGGCGGCGAGCCCCGGCGCGAGTCCCTCGGCCCTCGTCCCCAGGCCCTCCAGTTGCGCGACCATCGCATCCCATCCGCCTACGGCCTGCCAGACGGCGACGCACACCGCGAGACCTCCCGCCATCACTAGCACGCTCTGAAGCACGTCCGTCGCGACGACGGCCCGCAACCCGCCCACGGCCGTGTAGACTCCCGACAGGAGGACGAGCGACACGATGAGCGCCCAGGACAGTCCCGGTCTCAGTCCGCCGACCCCGACCAGCGTGAGATGGACCGACCAGATCATGAGTCCGAGCACGGAGGTCCGGTACTGGATCTGGATCAGCGCGCCGAGGATGCGCGTCCCCGGCCCGAAGCGGTGCTCGAGGTACTCGGAGTTGGTGTACAGTCCGGCCCGGTAGATGGCGGGCACGATGACAAACGTGGCGATCGTCACGCCGATGAGACCGCCGAACGTGTGCGCGGAGAGGAAGTGCAGGCCCTCGCTCGCGATCGTCCCCGTGGCCGACACGAACTCCGAGTTGTCCATGTTGGTCGCGAAGAGGGACAGGCCGACCGCCCACCACGGCAGCGCCCGCGAACCCAGGAACCACTCGCCGCTCGTCGAGGTGCCGCGCGCGCGGCGCAGCCCGTAGGCGATGATCGCCCCGTTTAGTCCGAGGACGATCAGCCAGTCCAGGGCGCTCAAGGCCTGAAGACGCTCCTGTCATGAGGTTGCGACAGTCGGGCGAGGCGTCCGCAACCGTAGCTGGCGCCCCGCCCGACCGTCAACGGCGGCAGCCTCGCCATGCGACGGCGCGTGGCGCCGGGCAACGAAGGCGCGAGTCCCGGCGTCGATATGTGAAACGTGCCGTTCGTTTCATGAGGGATGACGCAGAACAAGCTATGCAAACCACATCGCGGAGGTCCGCCCTGTCGTCCGCCTTGCTCGCCTGTTCCCTCGGCGTGCTCGCCTGTGGCGGGGCGCGTGAAGAGGAGTCCTCGTCGTCCGCGCCGGAACCGCTCGGTCCCCCCGAGGCCGTTTTCCCCGAAGATTTCGGGTACATCCACGCGGTACGTGAGCTTCCGGACGGTGCCGTGCTGGTGCCCGACCCCGTTGGCGGGGCGCTCTACCGGGCGGCAATGGACGTGGGCGTGCGCACCATCGTGGGGGGCGTGGGCGAAGGTCCCGGAGAGTATCTTCAGCCCGACGCCGTATGGCCGCTGCCGGGCGACTCCACCCTGCTGGTGGACCTGGGGAGGGCCCGCCTCGTTCGGCTGGGGCCCGATCTGGAATTCGGCACGACGTACCCGGTCGCCATGCTCGCGGGCGACGGAGCGATGGTGGTGGCGGTCCCGCAGGGGGTCGATGCCCGAGGGAGCGTCTACGCGCCGGTTTCCGGTGGCTATCCGCCGCCCGACAGCGGCGCCATCGTCCGGATCGACCCGGTCGCCGCGTCGATCGACACGGTAGGGGGCTACAAGCTCCGCGAGGTCACGATCGAAGAATCGGCTGGCCGCATGCGGGCTTCCCTGATTCCGCTCCCCCCCGGCGATGCCTGGGGCGTGGCCGGCGATGGCGCGGTGGTCGTGGCTCGGTCGGAGGACTACGGCGTGGACTGGCTTGACCCCGGCGGCGCGGTCAAGCGCGGTGCCGGCATCGCCTATGACCTCGTCCCGATCACCGCCGCCGAGAAGCTCGCGTACCTGGACGACCGGCGCCGGCACGCCGGCATTGGTATGGAGATCATGACTTCCGCGGACGGCGCGACGGAGACGCGGTTCTATCGCGGCAGTTCCGGCCGCTCGGCAGGGCTCGGTCCCGACGACTACACCTGGCCCGACGTGAAGCCCGCCCCCGTCGCGGGAACGGTCCGCGTCGACCCGCTGGGGCGCGCGTGGGTACGCCGCCACACCCGCGCCGATGGCGGCAGCGTTTACGATCTTTTTGATCGCCAGGGGCGGCGGGTAAGAGTGCTGACAATGGATGGGCACCGTATCGTGGTCGGCTTCGGCTCCGAGTCCGTGTACATCGCCGCGTTCGACGCGCTGGACCGGGCTTATCTGGAGCGCTACGACCTGCCCCGGGATTGACCCGCCGGCCAGCCCTCCGCGGACACGGGGATCCGCGGAGGGCCGGTAGCGGGCGGACTGCTATGCGGCGGCCGGTCGGGCCGACGACGCCACGTCCAGCGCGCGGTCGAGGTCCTCGATGATGTCATCGATGTGTTCGATGCCCACCGAGAGCCGGATCGTCTCTGGACGCACGCCGACGCTGAGCTGCTCTTCCTCGGTGAGCTGCCGGTGCGTCGTGGACGCCGGGTGGCACGCCAGCGACTTGGCATCCCCGATGTTCACGAGCCGCTTGAACAGCTCGAGCGCGTCGTAGAACTTCACGCCCGCCTCGAAGCCGCCCTTCACCCCGAACGTCAGGATCCCCGACGCCCGGCCGCCCAGGTACTTGAGGGCCAGCTCGTGGTACGGATCGCCCGGCAGTCCGGCGTAGCTCACCCACTCCACCGCCGGGTGGTCCTCCAGGTGCTTCGCCACGGCCAGCGCGTTCTCGGAGTGGCGCTCGATGCGGAGGTTCAGCGTCTGGATCCCCTGGATGATCTGGAAGGCGTTGAAGGGGGAGATCGCCGACCCCGTGTTGCGCAGCGGCACCGTGCGCGCCCGCCCGATGTAGGCGGCCGGCCCCAGCGCCTCCGTGTAAACGACCCCGTGGTAGCTGGGCTCCGGCGTCGTGAACTGCGGATAGCGGCTCGCGTGCTCCGTCCACGGGAATTTCCCGGAATCGACGATCGCGCCGCCGAGCGAGTTGCCGTGGCCGCCGATGTACTTCGTCAGCGAGTGCACCACGATGTCGAACCCGTGATCGATCGGCTTGAGGAGCGCGGGCGTGGCGACGGTGTTGTCCACGATGGTGGCGACGCCGTGGGCGTGCGCCACGTCGGCCACCGCTGCGAGGTCCACGATGTTGCCCGCCGGGTTCCCGATGCTCTCGACGAACACCGCCTTCGTACGGTCATCGATCAGCCTGGCCAGATCGTCCGGGGCGTCGCCTTCGGCGAAGCGGACTTCGATCCCCTGCTGCGGCAGCATGTGGGCGAAGAGCGTGTAGGTGCCGCCGTACAACTGGGGCACCGAGACGATGTTGTCCCCGGCTGCGGCGAGATTGAGGACCGAATAGTTGACGGCCGCGCTGCCCGAGGACAGCGCAAGCGCCGCCAGGCCGTGCTCAAGCTGGGCAATACGCTCCTCCAGCACGGCCTGCGTGGGGTTCATGATGCGAGAGTAGATGTTGCCCTCGACCTCGAGGTTGAAGAGGTCCGCGCCGTGTTGCGCGTCGTCGAACTCGTACGCCACGGTCTGGTACAGCGGTACCGCGACCGCGTGCGTGGTGGGCTCGGACTCGTATCCGAGGTGGATCGCTACAGTTTCGTCTCTCATCGGTCTCCGTCTTCTTTCCGATCAGGCCCGGTCTCCCGGGCGGTGAATGTCCACGCGGAGAATTCCGCGTTGGCCAAGCAGGCGCCGGCCGCTCCCCGTACGCCGTTGTGGGCGACCACGGTCATCGCCAGGTCGTGGGGCGGCGCGGCGCGGATCCTGCCGACGCTCGCCGCCATCCCTCCCGCAGCGCCGATGTCCAGGCGCGGCTGCGGACGGTCCGGCTCGGCGCGCACGACGAGCGGCCGGTCCGGGAGCGAAGGGAGGCGCGGCAGCGATGGCGGGGCCCGGAACTCCGCCAGCGCCCGGGCCGCATCCCGGGGACTGGCTGGGGAGGCGAACTTCAGGAAAACGTTCGCCGTGTGGCCGTCGAGCACCGGAACTCGATTGACGCTCGCCGCCACGGCGATCTCCGTCCCCAGGATCTTGTTCAGTTCCGGCTCGAGCTTCTCCTCTTCGCCGGGGATCCAGGGGATCGCGTTCCCCTCGATCTGAACGGACCCGACGCCTTCGAGGCCGGCGCCCGTCACGGCCTGCAGGGTGACGACCGTGGCGGCCTCGATTCCGAAGGCGTCCTGCAGGGGCGCCAGGGCCAGCGCCAGCCCCGCGACCACGCAGTTCGGGTTGGCGACGAGCCGGCCTCCATTTTCCGACCAGGGCTGTTTGGCGGCGAGGGCCAGCGCGTGCGGGTTGACCTCCGGCACCAGTAGCGGCACGTCCGCTCTCAGCCGGTGCGCCGAGGCGTTCGTGCTCACGACGTGCCCGGCTTCGGCGAGCGCCGGCTCGAGTTCGCGCGCCACGCCCGACGGAAGCGCGGAGAGCACGACCCGGCACTCCGGCGGTTCCGTGGCGACGCGGAGCGGCAGGTCGGCGGCCTCGGCGGGAGGATCTCCGCCCAGGCTCCAGCGGACCGCGTCGCCGTACCTCTCGCCCGCGCGCCTCCCGGACGCCGCGACGGAGGCGAGCCGGAGGGAGGGGTGTCCGTCCAGCATCCGCACGAGCCGCTGGCCGACGATCCCGGTCGCGCCCAGGACCGCCACGGGCACGCGTTCATTCGACGGATGGGTTACGCGCATCGGGCGCGCTCCTCCCGGCTGCGGCCGGCGTCGGGCGGCGGGTCGTTCGTGCCGACCCAGGTGCCTGTCCCGCCGGGGGCCGCCACCCTGAAAGCGACTCGGTGACGCTCCGCGAAGCTCAGCGCCCGCTCCTGCACGACTCCGCCGCCCGTCCGCCGGGCCTCGCTCCACGATGTCCGGCGGATCGGCCTGACGTGCGGGAACCGCTTGGGGTCGGCCGGGAAGATCCCGTCCACATCCTTCACGAGACGGACCTCCGCCGCGCCGACCGCGTGTGCGAGGAAGAGCGCGGTAAGGTCCGAGCCTCCTCGTCCGAGTAGCGATGTGATGCCCGTGGAGTCGACGCCCACGAATCCCGGAAGGACGAGCGCGTCATGCGTGGCCAGGGCCGTCTCGATCGCGTGAGCGTCCACCTCCACCGGTTCGGCCGCCCGCAGCGGGCCGCGCGTGCGGATCGGCAAGCGCGAGAACGACATTCCCACCGCACGCACGCGCGCCGTCACCAGGGCGAGGTGCAGCAGAGCGACGGACGCTTCCTCCCCGGTCGCGAGGAGCGACCCGATGAGATCGTCCGGGAGCGAGGGCGCAACTTCCCGCGCCGCGGCGAGAAGATCGTCGGTGGTGTCCCCCATGGCCGACACGACGGCAACGACCTTCGCGCCCCCGGCGACTTCGGTCCGGATCTCCTCGACCGCCAACCGGTATGCGGCCGGACGCGCCAGCACGGATGAACCGAACTTGAGTACGTGAACGCGGCGAACGTCGCGCAATGAAACGCCTCCCCCCGAGTCTCGACTCACGCTCAGCGGACTCCGGAGAAGCGACGCCCTGGGAACTAAAGCTGCCGTACGACGAAGCACGGCGGGCGACTCATCTTACCAACGGATCACATCCGTCGCAGGAGTTGGCACATCAGTGGAAGAGCCACCTTCCACAGGTTGCCCCGGTGTCTTCGGGCCTGTCCCTCGACCGGTCTCGATGAGCGTTGTGGGCGCGGAGGCTACAGGGTCGTGGGCGGCGCGTCAAGTTTGGCCGGGCAGTTTTCGCGACCGTGGCCGGGAAGTTTCGCGAGCGCAGCCGGGCGGGAGGCGCCGCGCGCGTTTCTTGACCCCCGTTGCCGGACCCATTAGGGTCGGCCGCTACTCATCGAGACCGGCTGAGGGACGGGCCCTTCGAAGCCGGGGCAACCGGGGTGCGGCGCGGTCACGCGCCTGCCCAGCGGTGCCAACTCCTGCGGACCCTGCCACGGGGTCCGAGAGATGAGCGTCGGACCCGCACGGGTCGGTCGGCTGCTCCGGAGTTGGCGTCGCGAACCACAGATGCGAGCCAGGACGGAGAAACCGATTGAACGCCGTACTGCCGGAAGGTCGAAGGGGCACCGTCGCGATGCCGGTGGAGTGGAGCCCGGAACTGGCGGCCGGGATCGACGCCCGCTTCCGGGTGCGCTACGAACTCGCCGGGCGCGAGGGCGCCCCGCTGCTCGTCGCGATGGGGGGTATCTCCGCCGACCGCCACGTCTGCGCCAACGCCCTGGACCCCGCGCCCGGATGGTGGAGGCAGTTGGTGGGCCCGGGCCTGGCGATCGACACGAACCGCTGGCGGCTGCTCGCGATCGACTTCCTCGGAACTCCGGGGACGTTCGCGCCGACCGAGTCAGCCGATCCTTCCGGGGGGTTGCTACCGGACCGGCTTCATCTCACGCCCGGAGACCAGGCGGACGCCGTAGCGGTGGCGCTGCGCCACCTCGGCGTCGAACGGGCCCACCGCATGCTGGGCGCCTCGTACGGCGGGATGGTCGCGCTGGCGATGGGGATCCGCCATCGCGCGCATCTCGACGGCGTCGTTCTGATCGGCGCGGCGCACCGCGGACATCCGCAGGCCATCGGAATCCACGCGGTGCAGCGCTGGATCGTCGAGTTCGCGCTCCGTCACGGCCGGGGGAGCGAAGGCGTGGCTCTCGCCAGGGCACTGGCGTTCACGACCTACAAGTCGGCGGTCGGGCTCGACGCCCGCTTCCCGCACGGCTGGGAGTGGGAGGATGGCGCCCCGGTCTACGCCGTCGGCCGCTACCTGGAGAAACAGGGCCGGGAGTTTGCCGAACGGTTCGAGGCGGAGACCTATCTGACGCTGTCCGCGTCGGTCGACCTGGCCGACCTGCGTCCGGAGGAACTCGGCGTCCCCGCCTGGCTCATCGGGTGGGAGGAGGACTCGCTGGTCCCGCCCTGGCTGCTCCGGGAGACCGCAAGCCGCATCGGTGCGCCTTCGCACTTGCGGATCCTGAACTCGGACGCGGGTCACGACGCCTTTCTGCTCCACGCGCCCGACTACGAGGCGGCCCTGAGGGAGAGTGTCCTCGCGAGGGAACCACGGAACCTGGTGGGCGCAGCCGGTTGACTCGCCGCTTCAGCCGGATGAGGGGGCTCGGATCGGGAGCCGAAGGTGCGAGGGACAGGCCGCCGAGTGCAGGATCGTGTTTCGCGCCGTCCGCATGCGCGTGCCGGTCCCCACGTCGTCCCCCGTGTTCAGGTTGCGGGAAAAGCGGGGGAAGCAACTGCTCGTGATTTGAAGCCGGAGCCGGTGGCCGGCGCGGAACACGTGGCTCATCGGATAGAGCCGGATCCGCAACTCGGTGGCTTCGTTCGGCTCCAGAAGCTCCGTCCGGTCCAAGCCGCCACGATACCGCGCGCGCAGGATCCCCTCCGTGAGGACGAACGAGCCTCCCGCCGGATCGACGTCCGTCACCCGCGCCACGAAGTCCGTGTCGCGCGCCGACGACTCGGCGTAGAGCACCACCTCGACCGGCCCCGTGACCTCTAGATCGCGCTCCAGCGTCGCCGACGTGTAGACGAGCACGTCGGGCCGTCGCTCGAGCGGCGCCTGCTCGACGGGGCCGCCCCGCATCGGCGTCTCGGCGTGGGTCGTGATCAGCCGGGAAGAGAGGCTGCCCCCGAGCGAGGGCGCCGGGTCGCCCGGATCGTACTCGAAGCGGTCCGGGGGCTCGTGCCCCGGCGGCTCCGGATCGAGCCAGGCCTCATCGCTCCGGTTCGCGCGCCCGTGGCTGTGCAGGTACCAGGGCACTTCCTCCGTCCCCGGCGGCGGCCACTCCGCGCCGTCACGCCAGCGGTTGGCGCCCGTCGTGAACCAGCGCAGCGGCGGATCCTCGCCGATCCCGTCGTCCACGCCGCGAAGCTGCCAGTCGAACCAGCGCCGCTCCTCCTCCCGCACATCCACCCAGGCATCGGGTCCGAAGTCGAGGTCGCCGACCGTCGCGGTCTCCGGGATTTCGTGCGACCACGGACCGATGAGCGTCCGGTTCTGCGCGCGGGCCGGGGGCGTCGCGGCTCCCGCCGTCATCCCCTCGTGGATGCGGAGCGCCGACCCCGCATACGCGTCGTACCACCCGCCCTGCTGAAACGCCGGCGCCGTGACGCGGTGGTAGCGATCCGTGACCCTGAGGCGCCGCCAGTACTCGTCCCGCGTCGGGTGCTCCAGCCACTCGCGCCAGTACGGGATCTTCCGCCCGATCGCGCGCTCGTCCATCTCGATGATCGGCAGATGGGCCCAGAACTTCGGGTTCTGGAACAGGCGCGCGGCCTGTGGGCCGGTCACGATCGCGAGGTTCGTCTCCCAGATCACGGCCGCGCTGAGCGAGAGGAGCAACTGGAAGGCGCCACCGAGGTAGTGACAGTCGCCGAAGTGGTCGTCGCAGATTACGTGCGGGGCCATGCAGGTGAGGTGCGGGCTTCCGAGCGGCGCGCTGAGCCACTGCGTGAGGGCCCCGTAGCTGCGCCCCCACATCCCGATCTTCCCGTCGCACCACGCCTGCCCCGCCAGCCACTCCAGGGTGTCGCACCCATCCTCGATCTCGGGGAGATATGCGTGGAATACGCCCTCGGACTCGAACCGTCCGCGACAGTCCTGAACGACGAACGCGTACCCGCGCTCCGCCCACCAGACGCCGTTCTCGACGAACACGTCCCGGCCGCTCTCGTACGGCGTCCGGGTCAGGATGGCGGGGAAGGGGCCTCCGGAAGCCGGCAGATAGACATCCGCCGAGAGCCGGACTCCGTCCCGCATCCGCCCCCGGATCCCATGAAGAAGCCGCACCTCCGGCGGGGGCTCGTGCACTCTAGGTCGGGATGGCGGCGACGACGTCAGCCGGTTCGGCGCGGGCCGTGTAGTCGGGGTCGGCGGAGGCGTAGACGATGGCCCCCGAGCGGTCAATGACGAAGGTGGACGTGAGCGGGAGTTCCCACGACTCGTCGCCGTTGAAGCGGGCGAGATCGATGCCGAGTCCGTCGCGGTACAGGGTCCGCAGGTCGCCGTCGACGGTGAACGTCAGACCGTAGTCGCGAGCCACGCCCAACCCGAGGTCCAGCAGCACATCGAACTCGATGCCGTCCTCCTCGATCCAGCCGCGGGCAAACTCCGGGAGCTGGGGAGAGAGCGTGACGAGGCGCGCACCCCTCGCTTCGATCTCTGGAAGAACCGACTGAAGAGCAGCCTGCTCTTCGCGGCAGTACGGTCACCAACGGCCCCGGAAGAAGCTGAGCACCACGGGGCCCCGCTTGAGGAGCGTTGTGAGCCGGACCGTGGGGCCGTCCACGCTCGGCCGCGCGAAGAGCGGCGCCCGGTCGCCCACGCCGGGGATTCGGTCGAGGATGCCGGAACTTCGCAGCGCCTCCGTGCCGGCGTGCATGACCGCCGTGGCGGCTGCCGGTCGGGCGGCCTCCTTCTGCGCGCGGATCTCGGCGAGTCGCCGGCAGAGCGGCCCGGCCACCGCGGCACTCCCCTCCGTGGTCCCTTGGCTCGGCGGCGCCATCAGGGTGTCCCGGCGCGGAGGCGCCGCCCCCAGAAATCGAGCTGGACCGTGCGGAGTTCGCTTCCGGCTTCGACCGTCGGCCCCAGCACGAGATGGGCCTCGGAGTCGCGCGTGTAGGCCGGCCACGGAGGCAGCCCGGCGCCGTTCGGGTCGCCGTTCGCGGCGAAGTTGACCCAGTAGGAGGACATCGTCTGCGCCAACTGGCGGTCCAAGGCTTCCCGCTCGCCGGGACCGACGTTGCCGAAGGCGTATACGATCTCGGCCGCGTGGTACGATTTGAGATAGTCCTTCGCGGGTCCGGGCGGTTCGTGCGTGAAGTAATAGAGCCAGGCACCCGCGCCGGCGGCTTCCGACGCCCGCGCCCACGTCCGCATCTGGATGCCGAACAGGGCGTCGCCGCGGCTTCGCATGAAGGCGTCAAAGATCTCACCCTCCTCCTCCACGGGGTAGGCGGCGTCGAAGCTCTCCGCATCGTCGCCGACGCGGCCGGCCACCCATTCGCGCCACGCGCCGAGCGTCTCCGGCACGGATCTCGGGGATGAGAGAGAGGTCATCTCATCCGCGTTGAATCCGACGAGCACCGGGACGTTGTTGTGCGTTCCCTCGGCGAACGCCGTCGTCACGTCCGTCGGCAACACCCAGCCGTCCACGTTCTCCGCCGTCCTGAAACCGCGTCCGGCCGGCGTCTCGAGCCCCGCCATCACGCTTGCGGCGGAGAGCTTGCGCATGTCCTCCAGGGTCTCCGCCCCGAGCGCGCCGAGGAACGCCGTTCCGATCTCTTCGGCGGAGCGTCCGCCGGCCGGTGCGTCCGAAAGGCGCATCATGGGGCCAAACCGCCCCCCGCTCTGTCCGATGGCGCGGTGGAAGAGTCCCGCCGCCAGCGGCGTCGCCATCAGCGTGTTCACGCTCCACGAGCCGGCCGACTCGCCGAAGATCGTCACGCGCTCCGGGTCCCCGCCGAACGCCGCGATGTTGTCGCGAACCCACTCGAGCGCGGCGACCTGGTCGAGAACCCCGTAGTTGCCGGACGATCCGTGCTCGGACTCGGCCGTGAGGAGCGGGTGCGCGAGGTAGCCGAACGGTCCGAGCCGGTAGTTGATCGTGACCACGACCGCGCCCTTTTCCGCCAGCACCGTCCCGTCGTAGATGCCGGTGGAGCCGGACCCCCGCGTGAGCGCGCCGCCGTGGATCCACACCATGACCGGCCGCCGCTCCGAGGCGTCGGCGGCCCCGGTCCAGACGTTGAGGTACAGGCAGTCCTCCGCCGTAGGGGCGGGGGGACCTCCGAAGAACGAACCCGCGCCGTAGGGGGTCTGCATGCACTCCGGGCCGAAGCTCTGCGCCCGCAGCGTCCGCTGCCCCCAAGCATCGACCGGCTGCGGCGGCTTCCAGCGCCGGTCCCCCACGGGCGGAGCCGCGAACGGGATCCCCTTGAAGGAGAGGATCCCGTCGACGAGGGCGCCCTCGACGTGCCCGCTGGCGGTCTCGACGCGGGTGTCCTGCGCGTGCAGCGCCGCCGCGAAGCCGCCGCCGGCCAGCGTGGCGAGCAGGACGCCGGCGAATGTGCGGGCCGGATAGGTGCGGAAGTCACGACGCATGCGCTGCTCCGGATCTGGGTGCGGCAGCGGTCCCGCCATGGGCGCCCGCGACGGTGCCGCAGCTTCGGACTGCAAGGTGTGGCGGCTTACTGAGACCCGCCAGCGACAGGAGGAGGCTCGCCGGTCGCGGGGGGCATCTCCCCGTTCCAGCGGAAGCGCTTGAGCGAGATGCGTCCCCACTTGTCGAATTCCACCCCTTCGTTGGCCAGCAACTGGTACTGGATCATCTCGGAGTACGAGTCGCCACGGGGGCTGATCTCGCCACGCGCGTTGATCACCCGGTGCCACGGGAGCGGCCGGTCGGAAGCGTAGAGCGCATAGCCTACGAGCCGGGCCTGTCCGCCGAGCCCGGCGAGCTGCGCGACCTGCCCGTAGGTGGCGACGCGACCGGCCGGAATCCGGGCGACGACGTTGCAGATCCGCTCGTGGAGGTCCGAAGCCATGGCGCGAATCTTGGGGCGCAGGGGCCGCTGGACAAATCCGGCAGTCCGTGCCGGATCTCCCGCGCCGGATTCCGCCGGCCGCGGTCAGCCCGCGGGTGGGCTCGCGACCTTCCCGGCGAAGAGGATCGTGCCCGAGAGGCGCTCCCGGATGAAGAACAGGAACGGACGGTCGGCCCGAACCACCTGACCGGCGCTCTCAACCACCGTGACCACGGTGGCGGCGGCTGCCTCGGTACCCTCTTCGTTGACCTCGACCCAGGACTTCTGCTTCACGCTGGAGATCCAAAGGCCTCCGGCCGGCGAGAGTCTTGTGAGATCCGCCCGGTGATCGAACGCGTCGACCATGCCGAGCGCGCTCAGATCGTCGTTCAACGTACGTTCGTAGGCCATCCGAAAGCGCGGGAGGAAGAGCGTAACATCGGTCTCGCGGAAGCTGTCGGCGATATCCTCCCATCGCGCCGCGTCGAGAGACGCAGCGAGTTCGTCCACGCTCACGCCCGGCGTTGGAAGGAGGACCGTCATCGAGAACGCGCTGCCCCCGTACGGCAGGTCCACGGCCTGGAATCGGTCGTTCTCCTGATAGGGCAGGTCCCTCCGCAGGGTCATGAGTGGTACGGTCCGCGTGGATCCGTCGTCGAGGTGGAAAGGCTCGGTTCGCGTGTGGGACGGATCGAACTGGAACGTCCACGGAGCCTTGAAATAGATCGCGTTGATCAGATACATGACGACGTTGGCGGGGATTGCCGCGGGAACGATGTTTTCGATGCGGCCGTTCGTCGCGGCCTTGACCCAGTCGTTGATCCGGACGGACGCCGAAGGATTCGCGAAGTCGAGTTCCGCCACCTCGGCTTCGAAGCTCCGGCGCACGGCGGTCAGGAAGTTCGCATGCACCGGGAAGCCCTGCCGAGTCCACACCGAGTTTCCGACGGCCGTCTCGACGGCCGGGTCGAGGCCGATGAGGAGCTCCATCAGCGACGCGTAGGCGGCGTTGACCTCGTCCTCGGCGAGGGCCCCGAATCCCAGCACGTCACGCATCTGGCTCCAGGTCTCCCCCGCAGCCCCGTTCATGGTCATCCCAAGCGCCATGGAAGCCGAGAAAGGCGACAGGAACAGATTGTCGCCGGGGTGGTTGGCCTGCGCGAGGAGGCGGAAGGCGAACCGGTTGCCCGCCCTGATGACCTCGACTTCCGCGGCGCTCAAGGCACGCGGAAGCCGGGTGATCTCGTCCACGCCCCCCGGCGGGCCCGTGGGCGATTCGCCGCACCCCGCGGCGGCGAGCAGGAGAACGGTCCGCAGGCCGATGAGCCGGAGGCGGCGCGCGCCGGATCGGGCGCGCGGACCCCCGGATGCGAACGTTCTCGCCTCGGTCATTGTCGCTCCCGACGTTCCATGAACGGTAGCCCGGCAGAGCGCCAGGGTCTGGAGATAAGACGATCCGACGCGCGCGGATGTGACGAACCGCGCGCTTGCGTCCGCGGATAACGAGCCGTTGAATCCGTTGGAAGTCGAATGGGAGGCGTTGCGAACAGCTATGAACGAAACGGGACATCATCGGATTCGGCATGTCCGACCGGCTGCGTCCATCATGGTCGCGCTGGCGGCCGGTTTCGCCGCCTGTTCCGGAGACGGAGACGCGCTCCCGGGCGCGGTCGCCGACGGCCGGAGCGCGGCGGGCGCCGGCGCCGCCCTCCATCGATTCGCGCCGGACCCGTCCAATCCATACGAGGTCGCAGAGCCGGAGCACGAGGTGCGGGTCGCGACGGATCTCATGGTCCCGATGCGGGACGGGGTTCGCCTCGCGACCGACCTCTACCTTCCGGCCGAGCCGTCGGACCGGGGGGACCGCCTTCCCGTCGTCATGATCCGGCTGCCGTACGACAAGGCATCCTACCGGGCCGGCGCGATCTCTCCGGCACGGTTCTTCGCGGGCCACGGATACGCCGTCGTCGTCCAGGACGTGCGCGGCAAGTACGCGTCGGAAGGGCGTTATCTCCTGTCTGCGGCGGACCGGGAGGACGGCTATGACGCCGTCGAGTGGGCGTCGACACAGCCTTGGTCGACCGGGAAGGTCGGGACCTTCGGCTGCTCCTACCTGGGGGAAAACCAGACGCAACTCATGACGCAGCGCCACCCCGCGCACGCCGCGGCCATCCCCCTCGCGGCCGGCGGGTCGATCGGGTCGGCGGGCGGCCGGTACGGCTACTTCGGCATCTTCGAGGGGGGCGCCTTCGGGCTCTCCGCGAGTTTCGGCTGGTTCCGCGGCAACGGCCGGAAGCAGCCGGGCGGGGAGCCGCCGCCCCCGGTAGAGATGTTCGCCGCGCTCCGCGAACTTCCCACCATCGACCTCATGCGGAGATACGGTCCGCCCGACCGGGACACGGACTGGGAAGAGGTCATGGGCACGCCGCTCGCCGACGCATGGTGGGACGAACTCGGATACCTGAGCGACGCCGACCGGTTCGACACGCCGGCGCTCCACGTGAACTCGTGGTACGACCTGGGTGCCAACGAGACGCTCCAGCAGTGGCGGATGATGCAGGACAACGCGGTGAGCGACCGGGGCGGCGCCCACCAGTACGCCATCCTCTCTCCCACCAGCCACTGCATGTCCGAGAGGGCTACGGAACACACGGTGGTCGGGGAGGTCGACTTCGGCGACGCCCGCCTGCCGTACCGCGCCCTCTATCTCGCCTGGTTCGACCACTGGCTGAAGGGCGTGGACAACGGGATCACCGACATCCCCCGGGTCCACTACTACGTGATGGGCCGGAACGAATGGGCGTCCGCCGACACGTGGCCGCCCCCCGGGGCCGAGATGACGCGCCTCTATCTCCGCAGCGGAGGAAGCGCGAACACGAGACTCGGCGACGGCGTCCTCTCCGCCGAGGCCCCCGGCGAGGAGCCTCCGGACCGGTTCGTCTACGATCCGGCGGATCCCGTCCCCTCCCGCGGCGGGTCCGTCTGCTGCACCGGGAACCCGGACGACCAACCGGGCGCGTTCGACCAGTCGGACATCGAGGAACGCGAGGATGTCCTCGTGTACACCGGCGATCCGGTCGGCGACGGCGGCCTCGAGATCGCGGGCCCGCTCGAGGCCCGGCTCTACGTGAGCTCGAGCGCCCCGGACACCGACTTCACCGTGAAGCTCCTCGACGTCCATCCCGACGGACGCGCCATCAACATCGTCGAGGGCATCATGAGGGCGCGCTACCGCGACGGGTACGAGGAACCGATGATGATGGAGGAGGGACAGGTCTATCCGGTCCGGGTGGACCTCCATTCCGTGGCGCACCAGTTCGCGCCCGGGCACCGCGTGCGGATCGAGGTCTCGAGTTCCAACTTCCCCCGCTTCGACCGCAACCTGAACACGGGCGGCAACAATTATGACGAGACGGAATGGGAGGTCGCGGAGAACATGATTTACCACGCCGGAGACCAGGCATCGCACATCGTCCTGCCGGTGATGGAGGGAGGCGGATGACCGAGTCCGGATCGTCGCCAAAGGGCGCCCGTCCCGACCTCGACGAAGCGGTCGAGACCTGGTCCCGCATGAACGATGCCTCGATCCTGCGCAGCGTCGCCGCCGTCATCCTGGGGTTCGTCGTGCTGACGCTGGGCTCGGTTCTCACCGGCCGGCTGCTCCTGTCGCTTTTCGGCGTCGAACCGGAGATGGCTCCGGGTGCCGCGTTCATCTTCACAAGCCTCGGCGTGCGCCTCGCCGTCACCGTTCTGGCGGGCTTCCTCGCCGCCCTGGCCGCTCCCGGCGCCCCCCGGCTCCACGCCGGCGTCCTGGCGGCGATTCTCGTCTTCTTCAGCCTCGCCTCCCTCGCCGGCCTCTCGGCCTCCGGCGACCCGTACGGCCCCGCATGGTACCCCATCGCGATGCTCGTCATCGGCCCCGCCGGCGTCCTCCTCGGCGGTGCCCTGCGGCCCCGTCGCCGCTGATCC
>JAPPBA010000171.1 GCA_026705295.1 Candidatus Palauibacter australiensis | reverse complement strand
TTGACGTTCGTCGGGGCGTTCGCCGGCCTGGGGCTGGGCGCGGCGCAGTGGCTGGCGCTCCGCGCCGCGGTGCCCGTGGCCCGGCGGTGGGTCGTCTGGTGTGTGGTCGGATTCGGCACCGGACTGCCGGCCGGCAGCCTGGCCGCGGAGGTCGTGGGGGGACTCCAGAGCCCGCTCGGGTTCGCCACCTTCCTGGGAGTCGCCGGATTGACGCTGGGAGTGTTCACGGCCAGGAGCGGGGCGGCGATTGCCGCCGGACTCGCGCCTCGACGCGCGGACTGAGCCGGCGGCGCGGCTCCCGCAACGGGCGCGGCCTCTTCCGCGTTCAGCCTGCCAGCGCCCGGCTGAGCCGGTCTAGCGCCTCGCGCGCGTCGTAGAGCGCGCGCTCGGCGTCGTGTCTCTCGCGGATGATCTCCACCACGGCTTCCTTGTGCCGTCGGCGGGGCAACGCGCCGGGCTCGCCGCCGTACGGCGCTTCAGAAGTGTCCTCATCGTACCGCGCCAGGACGCGCCGAAAGACCTCGCCGGCCGGCTCGCCCTTCCTGCCGCCCAGACGGATGCCGTTCACGTACGTGTCGTAGGACCGGAGGCCCCGCTTCAACACCTCGGAGATCGATTGGCCGGTCTTCTCCCGGAGATCCTCGAGGATCGCCTCTTCTTCTTCGTTGAGTCGTACCGTCCGCAGGCCCATCGACCTTCCCCCCGGCTCTCATGTAGCGTGACCTGGTTGTAGTACACGGGTAATACAACGCGCCGGCGGCCACAAACGTGACGAGGACGGCCGATGGGCAACGATCGTCCGACGGGCCTTGTTTCTAAGAGGGATACCTGACTGGTAGGTTGGAGCCGCCGACAGAGACCGCGTTCGGAAGGGAAGGGTCAGCGACCGCGTGTTCGAGTTTCTTTTCAAATACCGACCCGTCGTGTTCGAACGCGGCGATCTCTCCCTCGCCGCTCCCTGGTGGGCGGTGATCCTGATCTTCCTTGGAGTCGGCGCCGTCGTCTGGTTCGCGCTCGAATACCGCCGCGTCGGACCCACGGTGGAGGCGCGGGACCGCTGGGTGATGATGGGACTGAGGGCGACGGCGCTGGGCGTCCTCGCCTTCCTCCTGATGCGGCCCGTTCTCCTCGTCTCGACCGTCGTCCCGCGGCGGAACTTCGTGGCGGTCCTCCTCGACGATTCCCGAAGCATGCGGGTGGCGGATGAAGACGGGGAGACGCGCGCGCAGCGGATGCTGGACCTCTTCGGCGGCGAAGACGAGGATCCGGCGGGAGGGACGGGCGATCCGCCGTCCGATCCCCTGGGTGCCGACCCCGGCGTGTCAGGCTCCGCGGCCATGGATCCCGCGCCCGCGGACCCCGTCGACGGGCAGGCGTTCGCGACGCAGCGGGGCGAAGGCGCGCTTCGGCAGGCGCTCGAGGACCGCTTCCGGCTAAGGATGTACGGGTTCGATTCCGACGCGGACCGCATCGACGCGGCGGGCGAGATGGCCTTCACGGGCCCCCGCACGAACCTCGCCGCGGGGCTCACCCGCGTGCAGCAGGAGATGGCCGGACTCCCGCTCTCCGGGATCGTTATCGTCACCGACGGTGCGGACAACGACGATGAAGCGACCCCACCCCTGTCCGAGGCGCTGCTGTCGGCGCGCGCCGCGGGGATCCCCATCTACACGATCGGGATGGGTTCAGAGCGCATCGCCCCCGACGTCGAGGTGCGTCGCGTAGAGGTGCCCCGCGCGGCTCTGGAGGGGACGACGATCGTGGCCGACGTCATCGTCTCCCACGCGGGTCTGGGCGGACGCACGGTGCGGCTCGATGTGGAGGACGAAGGGCGCATCGTGGGCACGCGCGACCTCACGCTCGGACCGGACGGCGAGGAAGCGGTGCAACTCCAGTTCACCCTGGAGGAGTCGGGGCCCCGCGCCATCCGTTTCTTCGTGGACCCGCAGGAGGGAGAGGCCCTGACCGGCAACAACGAGCGCCAGGTCCTGGTGGAGGTCGGGGACACGCGCCGCAAGATCCTCTACTTCGAGGGCTCGCCGCGGCCGGAGAACAAGTTCGTGCGCCGCGCCGTGGCGGACGACGAGAACCTGCACGTCGTCACGCTCCTGAGGACGGCGGACGAAAAATACCTGCGGCTCGACGTGGAGGGGCCGGGCGAACTCGCCGGCGGATTCCCGGACACGCGCGAGGAGTTGTACGAGTACGATGGGCTGATCCTGGGCAGCGTAGAGGCGAGCTTCTTCACGCACGACCAGTTGCAGATGATGGCGGACTTCGTGGGACAGCGCGGGGGCGGACTCCTCGTGCTGGGCGGGCGGCGATCGCTGGGAGAGGGCGGCTACACGGGGACGCCGCTGGCCGACGCCCTGCCGGTGGTGCTCGGGGGAGCCGGCGAGCCGGACGTGCTCGAGGTGTCGGCCGAGCTGACTCCGGCCGGCCGCCGGCACGCGGCGATGAGGATCGCGGAGGCCGCGGAATCTTCCGCCGAACGCTGGACCGAGCTCCCCCCCCTCACCTCCGTGAACCGGGTGTTCGAACTGAAACCGGGGGCCGTCGACCTCCTCCGGGGCGTGCCCGCCGAGGGGGCGCCGCGCATGCTCCTCGCGCACCAGAGGTACGGGCGCGGGACTTCGATCGTGTTCGCCGCGCAGGACTCGTGGCTGTGGCAGATGCACGCGGACATCCCGCTGGAGGATGAGACCCACGAGACGCTGTGGCGCCAGTTGCTCCGCTGGCTCGTGCACGATACGCCGGGGCGCGTCCGTCTCGACTCGGGCGAAGACGTCGTGCCGATGGGGGAGCCGCTGCGGATCCGGGCCGAGGTGGAGGACGAACGATACCTGCGCGTGAACGGGGCGGACGTCGTCGCCACGGTGACGGGCCCGGGAGGCGTCGCGTCGGAGGTCCGGCTCGACTGGACGGTCGAGCGCGATGGCGAGTACGAAGGACGTTTCGTGCCGCAGGAGCGGGGGCTGTACAGCGTGCAGGTCCGAGCGGCGGGAGCCCGCACCGGGGGCCCGGGGGCCGGAGCCGAGACGAGCCGCGACGTCGCGGAAGAGGTGAGCTTCTTCCGGGCGGGGACGCCCCGGATCGAGGAGTTCGGCGCCGGCCGCCGCACGGAACTCCTGCGCCGGATCGCCGACGAGACGGGGGGCCGGTTCTACACGGCGGATGACGCGCAGGTGCTGGCCGACGAGATCCGCTACACGGAGAGCGGCGATACCGTGTACGAGGAACGCTCGCTGTGGGACATGCCGATCCTCTTCCTCCTCCTGGCGGGTCTGTTGGGCGGGGAGTGGGCGTACCGCCGGCGGAAGGACCTCGCGTGACCCGCGGTGCCCGAGCCAGCGCGCTCGCCGCGGCCCTGATGCCGGCGGTCCTCTTCGGCGCCGACGGCGTCTCGGGCTTCGCGGCCGCGCCCCAGGCGGCGCCCGCCGCGCCGCGGACCCATGTGCTCGTCGTCACGGGCCTCGGGGGCGCGCCGGAGTACTCAGAGCAGTTCCGGGCGGAAGCGGAGTCGCTGCTCGACGCGCTCGACAGCCGGCTCGGCGTGCGCGAGACCGTCGCGTGGCTCGCGGAGGACGAGGCGCTGTCCTCCCGCGTTGCGGGCCGGGCCACGCTGGAAGCGGTCGAGCGGGAAGTACTCGCCATGGCGAACCGGGCGGGGCCCTCCGACGTGGCGCTCATCCTCCTTCTCGGCCACGGAAGCGGCCGCGGCGAGGAGTCGCGCTTCAGCTTGCCCGGCCCGGACCTGTCGGGGGAGACGCTCTCGATGTGGCTCCACGCCTTCCCGACGCAGACCGTGGCGGTCGTGAACGCGGCGAGCGCCAGCGGCGGGTTCGTGCCCGCGGTCGCCGGTGAGCGGCGCATCGTCGTGACGGCCACGCGCTCCCCCCGCGAGCGCGAGCGGACCCACTTCGGCGGCTTCTTCGTCAACGCCTTCGCCCTCGACGAGGCGGACGTGGACAAGGACGAACGGGTGTCGCTGCTCGAGGCGTTCAGCTACGCGACGGGCGAGGTCCGCCGCCGGTACGAGCGGGACAACGAGATGCTGACCGAGCACGCCCTGCTGGACGATGACGGGGACGGCGAGGGATCGCTGGAACCGACTCCGGACGGACCCGATGGTGCGCTCGCGAACCGGTTCTTCCTCGCCCAGGCGCCGGCCGCGCTGGCGGGGGCGGCGGCGGACGACCCGGCCGTGGCCGCGCTCTTGGCGCGGAAGCGCGAGGTGGAGGACGGGATCGCCGCGCTCCGCGCGCGTCGCGACGAGATGGCGGAGGAGGAATACGACGCGCAACTCGAGACGCTCCTCGTCGAACTCGCCCGCCTCAACCGCGCCATCCGCGAGGGCGGGAGCGTCCCGTGCGCCTGACCGCGCGCCCGCCCGTCCGGTCGACCGCGCGCCGGACGCGGTTCGCGCGCCCGGCGTTCGCGCTGGCGCTCGTCCTCGTGCCGCCGACAGCGGGGCACGCGCAGGAGCGTTCGGCGGCGGAGGGGGGCGGCGGACCGCTGGCCGCGGCGCTCGAGGCGCATCAGACCGGCGACTATGGGCAGGCGGTCGCGGCTTATCGATCGGCGGCCCGTGCCGGGGGCGAGTTCCCGGCCTCCGCGCGCGGATGGGCGCGCTCGCTCGCCGCGACCGGCGAGTACGAGTCCGCGCTCGAAGCCCTCGACCGGGCCGCCGCGCGCGCCCCGGACGGAGCGAACGCGGACACCGAACTTGCCCGCGCGCGCGGGCGCCAGTTGTACGCGCTCGGACGCCTCGACGAAGCGGAGGCGCACTTCCGCCGGGCCATCGAAGGCCGGGCCAGCGACGCGCAACTCGCGCGGCTCGACCTGGGACGCCTTCTCTTCGACCGCGGCGCGCGCGAGGAAGCCCTCGCCCTGTTCGACGGGTTCATCGACTTCTACAACCGGGCCGGCCGCCTCGACGCCGACGAGCTGCGCGCCGTCGGCGCCGCGCTCACGTATCTCGGGGCCCGCGACCCCGACCTCTTCCACGATGCCGTACGCGCCTTCGAGGAGGCCATCGAGGCGGACCCCGGCGACCCCGAGCCGCGCATCGACCTCGGTCTCCTCTTTCTCGACAAGTACGACAGCTTCGAGGCCGGGCCGCTGATCGATGAAGCGCTGGTCCGGAACCCGGCCCACGCGCGCGCCCTCTTGGCGAAGGCGCGCCGCGCGAAGTTCGACGGCTCCTCCGAAGCGCTCGAACTCGCGCAGCAGGCGCTGGAAACGAACCCCCGTCTTACCGAAGCCCGCGCCTTCCTGGCGCGACTCTACCTCGAACTCGAGGACGTGGATGAGGCCGAGGCGGAGGCCAGGCGCGCGCTGGAGACGAACCCCGTCTCCCTCTCCGCGTGGACGGAAATCGCGGCCGCCGCCCACCTGCGGGGGGATGCGGCCGCATTCGCGGAGGCGCGCGACCGCGTCCTGCGGCTGGATCCGCGGCACGCCGGCCTCTACGTCGCCCTCGCCCAGGTTGCCTACCGCACACACCGCTACGCCGATGCGGTCGCGTTCGCGCGGCAGGCCGTCGCCCTCGATCCGCTGTCCTGGCCCGGAATGGCGGAACTCGGCCTCAACCAGCTCCGCGTCGGCGACCTGGCGGCGGGGCACGCGACGCTCGAGGCCTCCTTCGAGGGCGATCCCTTCAACGTCTGGGTGTTCAACACGCTCGACCTGCTCGAGGAGCTGGCCGGGTTCGAGACGGTGGAAAGCCCGCGCTTCGCTTTCTCCATGCACCCGAAGGAAGCGGGCGCCCTCTCCATCTACGCCACGGCGCTCGCCGAGGAAGCCTTCGACGCCATGCGCGCCCGCTACGGGTACGAGCCGCCGACCCCGATCTCGGTCGAGGTCTACGACCGACACGCCGACTTTTCCGTGCGCACGGTCGGACTCGCGGGCATCGGCGCGCTCGGCGTGAGCTTCGGCTCCGTCCTCGCCATGGACTCCCCCGGTGCCCGCCCCGGCGGCGCCTTCAACTGGGGCTCGACGCTGTGGCACGAGATCTCGCACGCCTTCACCCTCGGCTACACCGAGCACCGCATCCCCCGCTGGCTCTCCGAGGGGCTCGCGGTCCTCGACGAGCGGCACGCGCGCGAGGGGTGGGGATCCGACGTGGACCCCGGCTTCCTCGCCGCCTTCCGGGACGAGCGGTTACCCTCGCTCGAGCGCTTCAACTACGGCTTCGTGCGGCCCGCCTACCCCGGGCAGGTGCAGCACGCCTACTACATGGCCTCCCTCCTGTGCGAGATGATCGAGACGACGCGCGGCTTCGACGCCGTGCTTGCCATGCTCGCCGGATACCGCGACGGGCTGGAGACGCCGGAGGTCGTGGAACGGGCGCTGGGGACGACGCTCGCGGGCCTCGACCGTGAGTTGCGGGACTACATCGAGACCCGCTTCGGCCCGACGCTGAAGGCGCTGGGCACCCCCGAAGCCGGGACGCCGCCCGGCCCGGACACCTTCGCCGGACTGCTCATGGCGGCGGCGGAGGCACGGCGGGCGGGCCGCACGGAGGAGGCGATGCGGGCGCTGGAGAGGGCGCACGAGGTCTTCCCCGAGTACGCGGGACCCGACGCGCCGATCCTCCTTCTCGGGCACCTCCGCCGCGAAGCCGGCGACTTCGCCGGCGCCGCGGAGGCCTACCGAACGTACACCGCCCTCAACGAGAACGACTTCGAGACCCACCTCGCCCTTGCGGACCTCGAACAGGCGCTCGGGAACGATGCGGCCGCCCGCGAGACGCTGGAGCGCGCGATCTGGATCGACCCCTTCCACCTGGACGTGCACGCGCGGCTCGCCTCCGGCTACGAGGCGGTCGAAGCGTGGCCCGAGGCGGTCCGCGAGCGGCGGGCGCTGCTGGCGCTGGTGCCGGCGGACCCGGCGGAGGCCCACTACCGGCTCGCCCTCGCGCTGCACCGGGGCGGGGACGCGCGCGGTGCCCGGAGCGCGGTCCTCGATGCCCTGGAGATCGCCCCCAACTTCGAGGCCGCGCTCGATCTCCTGCTCGAGATCCGCGGCGACCCGGAGGGCCGGCGATGACCGCGCGCCTCCGACCCCCCGTCGCCCGACCCCTCGCGACCGGCGGCCTGGCCGCGCTGCTCACGCTGCTCGCCGTCACCGACCTCGAGGGCCAGCGCCGGCGCGGACGCGGAGGCGGCGGGTTCGGGGACGACCTCGCCTCCTACCAGGAGTACAACACGCCCTACACCGGCGAATTCACCTTCGTCCGCCTCTACTACCGCGGCGGCTGGGGCTGGAACCCGGGGTGGTCGCACGACTGGCCCATAGCCGAGCGCAACTTCGCCGAGATCATGGACGCGCTCACGACGATCGGCCCGCGCAAGGGCGGTGGCAACGTGCTCGCCATGGACGACCCGGACCTGTTCAAGTTCCCCGTCGCGTACCTGTCGGAACCCGGCGGCTGGACGATGAACCAGGTGGAGGCCGACAACCTGGGCAACTATCTGCGCAAGGGCGGGTTCCTCATCATCGACGACATGGGAGGCCGGCGGGACCTGGAGAGGACGAGGCAGGGGCTCCAGATCCTGCTCCCGGGACTCCGGCTTGAACGGCTCGACGACAGCCACCCGATCTTCGACTCGTTCTTCCACCTGAGGCAGGAGAACATCGAGATGCCGCATCCCTACCGCGGCGGCGTGGCGAGCTACTGGGGCGTCTTCGAGGACAACGACCCCGAGGGCCGCCTTATGGTCATCGTGAATCACGACAACGACATTGGCGACTACATGGAGTGGTCGGACCGGGGGTTCGTCCCCATCGCCCTCTCCAACGAAGCGTACAAGCTGGGCGTCAACTACGTGGTATACGCCCTCACACACTGAGCCGACACACGGAACCACTGAACCCATCACCGAACCCGGAAGGAGCCGGCATGGAAGCCGACCCCCGCTGGATCGACGCGCCGGACCGGACCCCGGAGCAAGAGCCGATCCCGGTCCCGGACGCCGCGCCCGAAGCGGTCCCCGACGACGCCGAACTCGCCGACCGCCTGCGCGAGAGCGCCGAAGCCGTCCGCGCCGAACTCAAGAAGGTCATCATCGGCCAGGACGATGTCGTCGAACAGGTCCTGATCTCGCTTTTCGCCGGCGGCAACAGCCTCATCGTCGGCGTCCCCGGCCTCGCGAAGACGCTCCTCATCCAGACGCTCTCCGATGTCCTGCACCTGAGCTTCAACCGGATCCAGTTCACGCCGGACCTCATGCCGTCGGACATCACCGGGACGGACATCATCCAGGAAGACCCGGAGACGGGGCAGCGCAAGCTCGTCTTCATGAAGGGACCGCTGTTCGCGCACGTCGTGCTGGCCGACGAGATCAACCGCACGCCGCCCAAGACGCAGGCGGCCCTCCTCGAGGCGATGGAGGAGAAGCAGGTGACGATCCAGGGCCGGACCTACGGCCTGCCCGAGCCCTTCTTCGTCCTCGCCACGCAGAACCCGATCGAGCTGGAGGGGACGTATCCGCTGCCCGAGGCGCAGCTCGACCGCTTCATGTTCCAGGTCAACATCGGCTACCTGCCGGAGGATGAGGAGCTGGAGGTCATTCTCCAGACGACGACGACTGCGGGCGAGCCTCCCGGCGCGGTGCTGTCGGCGGAGGCGATCGCGGGCTTCCAGCACCTCGTGCGGAAGGTGCCGATCTCCGAGCCGGTCGCGCGCTACGCCGTCCGGCTGGCCCGGCGCACCCGCCCCGGACGCGACGACGCCCCCGACTACGTGAAGCAGTACGTGGCCTACGGGGGGAGCGTGCGCGCGGCGCAGTATCTCGTGCTCGGCGGCAAGGCGCGGGCCCTGCTGCGGGGCGAGATCAACGTCTCGTTCGACGACGTGCGCGCCCTCTGCGCCCCCGTCTTCCGCCACCGCGTGCTGACGAACTTCCACGCCGAGTCCGAGCGCGTCTCGACGGACGACCTCGTCGAACGGCTCCTGGACGACGTGAAACCGCCGAAGTCGGGGATGTAGGGGGCGGGCCGGATCATGCGCGCGCGAATCGCCTCGAGGACGGTGCCGGGGACGCAGTTCCTCGATCCGTCGGTGCTCACCCGGATCGGGAACCTCGAACTCGTCGCGCGTTCGGTGGTGGAGGGCTTCATCGCCGGGGCGCACGGGTCGCCCTTCGTCGGGCTGTCGCTCGATTTCGCGGCGCACCGCCAGTACCTGCCGGGCGACGACATCCGCAAGATCGACTGGAAGGTGTACGGACGCACCGACCGCCACTACATCAAGGAGTACGAGGCCGAGACCAACGCGAACATCTTCTTCGCCGTGGACGCTTCCCGTTCCATGGACTACGGCTCGCGCGGGATCACGAAGCTCGACTATGCCCGCTACCTGACGGCCTGTCTCGCCTATCTCTCCGCGAGCCAGCGCGACCGCGTGGGCGCGGCGATCTTCGATGAGAAGCTGATCGAGTACATCCCCCCCTCCGTCCGGCACCGACGCCTGATCCTGGCGGCGCTCGACCGCGTCCGCGCCGAGACGGCGGGCGATCTGACGCGGCCCCTCACGCAGGTGGCCGAGAGCCTGGCCCGGAAGGGGATCGTCGTTCTGGTCTCCGACCTCTACAGCGAACCGAAGACGGTCCTCGACTCGGTGGGGGCGCTCCGCAGCAAGGGGCAGGACGTGATCGTGTTCCATATCCTGGACCCGGCCGAGGTCGACTTTCCGTTCGAGGCGGCGCGGTCGTTCGAGGACCTGGAGACGGGGGAGCGGCTCCCGGTGACGCCCGCCGTGATGCGCGAGGAGTACCTCTCCCTTATGAAGGGGCACGTGGGCGAGATCTCGAAGCGGATGATCGAGCGGGCGATCGACCACGAACTCATCGTCACCTCGACGCCGCTCGACGCCGTGCTCTTCCGCTACCTGTCGCACCGGTCGCGGCGCCTGAAGGGCAAGGACCGATGAGTTTCCTGGCCCCGTGGTTCCTGGCCGGGCTCGGACTCCTCTCGATCCCGATCATCATCCACCTCACGCATCGCCAGCGCAGCCGGGTGACGGTGTTCCCGTCGCTGATGTTCCTCCGGAAGCTGCCCTTCAAGACGATGAACCGACGCCGGATCCGGCATCCTCTGCTCTTCGCGCTGCGCTGCATCGCGGTCATCCTCCTCGCCCTCGCCTTCTCCCGGCCGTTCTTCGACGCCGTGGCGGAGGTGGAGGCCGGTTCGGCCCGCGACGTCGTCATCCTCCTCGACGTGTCGGCGAGCCTGGGCTACGAGGGACGCTGGGAGGCGGCGCTCGATTCCGCGCGCGCCGTCATCGACGGTCTCGGGGAGGGGGATCGAGTCGCGGTGGCGACGTTCGACGAGCGGGCGCGGGAGCGGGTGCCGCTGACGCTCGACCTCGCGGCCGCACGGGAGGCGCTCGCGGATCTGTCGCCGACCGACCTCGGGACGCGGCTCGAAGCGGGGATCCAGCTCGCGGGGCGGATCCTCGCGGAGTCCGAGGACCGGACGCGCGAGGTGGCGCTGGTTTCGGACTTCCAGCGTACGGGGTGGGAGGACGGCGGCCGGGTGCGGCTTCCCGACGGGGTCTCGTTGCGGGCGGCGAGCGTCGCGCCGGAGGAAGCCGCCAACGTGGCGCTGGCGGAGGCGGCGGTGCGGGCCGCCGACGACGGTCGCGTCCGGCTCCTGGCCCGGCTCGCGAACATGGGCGAAGCGCCGGTGGAGCGACTGCCGGTGTCGCTCGAGATCGCTGGGCGGACGGTGGCCACGGTCCCGGTGGACATGCCGCCGCGCGGCGTCGGCACGGCGGTGTTCGACGACCTCGCCCTTCCCGAGGGACGGAGCCGCGGGCGCCTCACGGTCCCGGCGGACGGGCTGGCCATCGATGACGAATTCCGCTTCATGGCGGCGCCCGAGGCGGGTCTGCGCACGCTCGTCCTGGAGAGCAACCGCAGGGGATCGGAGGGGAGCCTCTTTCTTGAGCGCGCCCTCGGCATCGGCGACGCGCCCCGCATCGAGACGTCGCGGTCTCCGGCCGCGGGTCTCGATGCCGGCGCGCTCTCGTCGGCGGACTTCGCGATCCTCAACGACGCGGACCTCGCCGACGCGGGCCGGGCCGGCCGGCTGCGCGAGTGGGTGAGCGCAGGCGGGGGCCTGCTCATCGTCCTCGGCCGGGATGCGAGCATGAACCGGTGGTCCGACGCCGGACTGGAATTGCTCGGCTCCGGCCCCGGCTCTCTCGTGGATGCCGCGGACGGCCGCCGGCTGTCGTGGCTCGACTACGATCACCCGGTGTTCGAGGTGTTCTCCGGTCCCCGCAGCGGCGATTTTTCGGGCGCGCGCTTCGATCGATTCTGGAGCCTCGAGCCCGCCGGGGGCACGGCGGTAGTGGCGCGCTTCGACAGCGGCGAACCCGCCCTGCTCGAACATTCGGTGGGCGACGGGCGCGTGCTGGTGTGGACGTCGACCCTCGACCGTTTCTGGAACGACCTCGCGCTGCAGCCCGTCTTCCTGCCCTTCGTGCACCGGCTGGCGCTGCACGCCACCGGATACCGGGAGCCCGAACGCTGGATCGAAGCCGGGGGCGTGCTCGAACTCACGGCCCTCGTCGGGACGGGCGGGGCGGGCTCTGTGGGCGCTGCGGGGCTCCCCGCGGACGAGGCCGAGTGGGTCCTGGTGGATCCGGACGGCGACCGGCAGCCGGTGGAGGTCGGCGAAGGGCCGACGTGGATCGAGTTTCCGCGCGCGGGTTTCTACCAGGTGGCGCTCCGGGACGACGCGGGTCGCGCGACGACCGTGGCGGTGAACCCCCGGATCACCGAATCTGATCTGGCGCCGGTGGCAACGGAGCGCGTGGTGGAGGCCGTGGCGGGTGTCGCCCCGACGGCGGGAGGCGCCGGAGAGAACGGCGCGAACGCTGGCGGAGAAACGGTCCCGCGACGCGCCGAACTCTGGTGGGTGCTCCTGCTGCTGGCGGGGCTCGTGCTGGGAGTGGAGAGCGTGCTCGCAAACCGCTGGACGCGCCAGCGGCCCGTGTCCGGGCTGGCAGGCGCCTGACGAGCTGAGACCGGGGCCGGGCCGGAGCCTGGCATGATTCCGGGAGTAAGGGAGGATGACGATGCAGCGATGGGCGAAGACGCGGAACACGGAGCACCAGTTGCTCGGCATCGTCCGCGACGTGAGGCGCCGCTGGCGCGTGCGCCAGCTCATCCAGGGCATCGCGGTGACGCTGGGGATCGGTTTCGCCGTCTTCTTCATCGCGACCTTGGGAATCGACCGGCTGCGCTTCGACGACGGCGCGGTTCTCGCCTTCCGCATCGTGCTCTGGGCGGCCGCCGCCGGCCTCCTCGCCTGGTTCGTCGTGCGCCCGCTCCTGCGCCGGGTCTCGGACGCGCAGGTCGCGCTCTACCTGGAGGAGCATGAACCGTCGCTCAAGGCGGCGTTCCTCGCGGCGATCGAGCGCGCCAAGTCGCCGGGTGCCCGCTCCGGCCTCGACGCCCGCCTGCTGGAGGTCGCGGCCCGGCGCGCCCGCCGGGTGGACCGGGGGCGCCGCGTCGAGCGCGACCGGCTGCGCCGTTCGACCGCATGGTTCGCGGGCGTCGCCTCGGCCGTGCTGCTGATCGCCCTCTTCGGCCCCGCCTTCCAGGGCACGGCGGGCTCGCTCCTCCTGAGCCCCTGGAAGACCGCCGACGCCGCGAATCCCTACGCGATCGCGGTGGAGCCCGGCGACGCGCTCATCGCCCGGGGCTCGGATCAACTCGTGCGCGCGTTCCCACAGGGGTTCGAGACGGACGAAGTGGAGGTCGCCGTCCGGCGCGGAGAGTCGGAGGTGTGGGAACGCTACTTCATGACGCCGGCCGCCGAGGACGCCGCGTTCGAGATCCTCCTCTTCGACCTCGACGAGCCCACCGCCTACACGGTGACCTCCGAGGGCGTCCGGTCACCCGTCTTCACCATCGAGGTCGCGGACCTGCCCTACGTGGACCGGATCGACCTCGAGTACCGCTTCCCCGCCTACACCGGGCTGAGCCCGCGGACCGTCGAGGACGGCGGCGACATCGCGGTGCTGCGAGGGACCGAGGTCCGTCTTCGGGTGACGCCGACGATGGCCACCGAGGCGGCGCGGCTCGCGTTCGACGGCGAGGAGGAGGGGGCGGCGCTCCAACCCGTGGACGGCGCGTTCGAGACGAGCTTCACGGTGACCGGCGAAACCTTCTACCGCATCGAGTTCATGGGTCCGGGCAACCGCTTCGTCATCGGCTCCCCCGACTATCTCGTCGAACCGCTCGACGACCAGCCGCCGGGGATCCGGATCGCTGAGCCCGGAAGGGACACGCGCCTGTCGCCGATCGAGGAACTCTACGTGGAGGTCGAAGCCGAGGACGACTTCGGTCTCGGGCAGGTCGAACTCCTCTACTCGGTGAACGGCGGGGAGGAATCGTCCCGCGTGCTCCACGGCACGACCCGCGGCGGAACCACGCAGCTCTCCGGCGGACACACCTTCTTCCTCGAGGAGTTCGGCCTCGAGCCGGGCGACGTTCTCTCCTACTACGCCCGCGCGACGGACCTGCGCTCCGGCGGCCCCGGCGGCGGGGTCGAAAGCTCGGACATCTACTTCGTCGAAATCCGCCCCTTCGACCGCAACTACCGCCAGGCCGAGCAGGGTGGGGGAGGGGGTGGAGGCGGCGGGGGCGGGGCCGGGATGGGCGGCGAGCTGTCGGAACAGCAGCGCCAGATCGTCGCGGCGACGTTCCGTCTGGAGCGCGACGAAGACGAGTTCGACGACGAGGAGATGTCGGAGAACCTGGCCACGCTGACGCTGTTGCAGGGGCGGCTGCGGCAGCAGGTGGAAGAGCTGATCGCGCAGATGCAGCAGCGGGGCGTGGCGGGCGACCCGTCGCTCGAGACGGTGTTCCGCGAACTCCCGCTGGCACCGCCCGCGATGCTGGAGGCGGAGACGAGGCTGGGAGAGCGGCGGCTCCGGGAGGCGCTCGCGCCCGAACAGCGCTCGCTCCAGCACCTGCAGCGCGCCGAGGCCGCGTTCCGCGATGTCCAGGTGCAACAGGGTGGCGGCGGGGGCGGCGGGACGCCCGGGAGCGTCGGGTCGGGGGCCGAGGAACTTGCGGACCTGTTCGAGCTGGAGTTGGACCGCCTGCGGAACCAGTACGAAACCGTCCAGCGGGGCCAGCAGCAACAGCAGGACCAGGAGGTCGACGAGGCGCTGCAGAAGCTCGAGGAACTGGCGAGGCGCCAGCAGCAGATGAACGAGCGCGCGGCCGCGCAGCAGCGGGGCGCCGCCGGCGGTGGCCAGGGCCAGCAGCAGCAGATGATCCAGGAGGCGGAGGAGTTGGCCCGGCAACTGCAGCGCCTGGGTCGCGAGGGCGACCGGGCGGACGTCGAGGAATCCGCGCGCCGGCTGCAGCAGGCGGCGGACGAGATGCGGCGGGCGCAGGCGCAGGGTCGCCGGGGGCAGGGGCAGGCGGAGGCGTCGAACGCCCTCGACCGGCTGCGCGAGGCGCGCCGCCTGCTCGAGAACCGACAGGTCGCGGCGGTGGAACGGGAAGTCGAGGACGCTGCGCGGCGGGCCGAGCGGATCGCGGAGCGTCAGCGGGAACTGCAGAGCGATGTGAACGAGGACCCGACGGGCGGTGACCGGGACCGCCTGGCCGGGCTGCGCGAACGCAAGACCGAACTCGCTCGCGAGGTGGACCGGCTGGAGATCGACCTCGACCGCCTGTCGCGCGAGGCGCGTCAGGATCAGCCGGAGGCCGCCCGCCGCCTCGTGGAAGCCGCCGGCGAGATCCGTGAGAGCCGGCTGCGGGACAAACTCAACTTCTCGCGAGGCGTCCTCGGCACGCAGTCCGAGGACTATGTGCGGAACTTCGAGGAACAGATCACCCAGGACGCGGAGAACGTGCGGGCCCGGGTCCAGGCGGCGCGGGACGCGCTGAGCGAGTCGGACCCCCGCCGCCTCGGCCGGCAACTCGACGAGACGCGCGACCTCGTCCGCGGCCTCGAGTCGCTCCAGGAGCGCCTGCAACAGGACCAGGAGGGGCAGGGTCAGGAGGGTCAGGAGGGGCAGGGTCAGCAGGGGCAGGGCCAGGAAGGGCAGGGCGGTCAACAAGGCCAGGGAGAGCAGGGTGGGCAAGGCGAGCAGGGTGGCCAGCAGGGCGAGGGACAGGGCCAGGGAGGTCGTGGCGGACAGCCGGGCCAGCCCGGCCAAGCCCCTCGTGGCGGCCAGGGCTTCGCGCCCGGCGGGGGCGGGGGAGGCGGCGGCGAACCGTGGCTGTCGCCCGAAGACATCCGGCAGTTCCAGCGGGAATTCCGCGAGCGGGGACAGGACGCGCGTCGCCTGCGCGATGAACTGCGTCAGGAGGGCGTCGACGTCGGCGACCTCGACCGCGCCGTCGCCGGACTCGACCGCCTGCGGACGATGGGGGACTTCGACGATCCCGAGGAACTCGCGGCGCTCCAGGCCGATGTGCTCCGCGGCCTGAAGGACTTCGAGTTCGCCCTTCGCCGTGAACTCGGTTCGCAGATCGAACGCTTCTTCCTCTCCGGGTCGGACGACGTCCCCGAGGAATACCGTGAACTCGTGGAGGCGTACTACCGGGCGCTGTCCGAGGACCCACCGCCCTGAGCGACCCGCGCCTCTACCTGTTCTCCGTCCTGGCGCTCTTCACGGCCGGGCTTCTCGTGGCGTGGGCGCGCGCCGCCGCCGCGGCCACCAGGGCCGGACGGGAGCGCGACGGCTGGCGGGGCCGCCCCACCGCGTTCGAACTGGCGGTAGGCTTCGGGACGAACTTCTTCGATACGCTCGGCATCGGCTCCTTCGCCCCGACGACCTCGCTGTTCAAGCTGAAGAAGGTCGTGCCCGACGAGGAGATCCCGGGCACGATGATGATCGGGCACACGCCCCCGGTCGTGATCCAGGCCTTCATCTTCATTGCGATCATCAGCGTGGAACCGACGACGCTCTTCGTCCTCATCGCGGCCGCCGTGCTCGGGGCGTGGCTCGGCGCGGGGATCGTGGCCCGGCTGCCGCGGTACCGGATCCAGGTCGGGATGGGGGTCGCGCTCCTCATCGCCGCCGCCACCTTCCTCATGGCGATCTTCGAGATCACCGCGGTGGGCGGGGCGGCGTCCGGCCTGTCGGGCGGGTCGCTCGCCCTGGCGGCGGGCTGCCTCTTCGTCCTCGGGGCGCTCATGACGATCGGGATCGGGATCTACGCGCCGACGATGATCGTCGTCAGCCTCATGGGACTGAACCCGGTCGTCGCCTTCCCCATCATGATGGGCGCGTCCGCCTTCCTCATGCCGGTCGCGGGCCTGCGTTTCCTGAAGGCGGGACGCTACGGCCTCCGCGCCGCGATCGGCCTCGCGATCGGAGGAATCCCGGCCGTCCTGATCGCGGCCTTCATCGTCCGCTCGCTCCCCCTGAACGCCATGCGCTGGCTCGTCGTCGTCGTCGTCCTCTACGCCGCGATCGCGATGCTCCGCTCCGCCGTCCACGAGCGCCGCTCCCCCGCGAGCAGGGGAGGCTGAACGAGTGGAGATGCGCATTCTCTCGCGAAGCGACATCGAGCGGGCCGTGACGGCGAAGACGGCCGTGGAGGCGATGCGGGTCGCCTTCGGGGAGCTGTCCGGCGGCCAGGCGGTGGTCCCCGTGCGAGGGCAGCTCGAGAGCCGGCACGGGATCACGCTCCTCATGCCCGCCTTCCTCGGCGGCTCCGGAGGGCTCGGGGCGAAGATCGTCTCGGTCTTCCCCGGCAACGTCGCCGCCGGTCAGCCGCCGATTCAGGGGGCGATCATCCTGCTCGATGCGGAGACGGGACGCCCCCGCGCCCTCCTCGACGGCACCTCGCTGACGGAGATCCGGACGGCGGCGGGGAGCGGGCTGGCCACGGAACTCCTCGCCGATCCCGCGGCGGACGTGCTCGCCGTATTCGGAGCCGGCGCCCAGGGGCGGGCGCATATCGAACTCCTGGCCGCATGCCGGCCGCTGCGCGAGATCCGGATCGTCTCCGTGCCTCTCGACGGCGCGGTGGAACTGGCCATCGCGCTCACCGCGCGAGCCGCGTCGCTGGTGCCGCCCGAAGGGGGCGATCCCCCCCGGATCCGGGCGGCCGCGACCCCGGCCGAGGCGCTCGACGGCGCGGGCCTCGTCGTGACCGCGACCACGAGCGAGACGCCCGTCTTCTCCCCCGAATTCCTCGAAGCCGGAGCCCACATCAACGCGATCGGCGCCTTCCAGCCCCACACGCGCGAGATCCCCGAGGAGATCGTCGCCCGCGCCCGCGTGATCGTGGACCAGCGCGAAGCGATCTGGGAGGAGGCCGGCGACCTCATCATCCCGGTGGAGAAGGGGATCGTCGGGCGCGATGTGATCGATGCCGAACTCGGTGAGATCGTCAACGGACGGGCCCCGGGCGGGCGCGGCGACCGCGATTTCACCCTCTTCAAGTCGGTGGGGAGCGCCGCGCAAGACGTCGCGATCGCGGAAGCGGCTCTGAGCCGGGCGGAGGACCTCGGCCTCGGCTCCGTCGTCCCTTTCTAGTCGGGCACCGACGCGACCGCGGCCGCGATGGACGGCGTCACGCTCCACAGCGCCCTCGTGTGGGCTCTGCTTGCGGTCGCGCCGCTGACCTTCGTCGGTCTCCTTCGCCTGAAGGTCCCCTATGGCCGCCACTATTCCGGACGCGGCTGGGGTTCCGGCCTGCCGGATCGGGTCGGGTGGATTCTCATGGAAGTACCCGCCCCCGTGTTCTTCGCCGTCGTCTATTTCGCGGGACCGTCGGCCGGCGCCGCCGTACCGCTCGTCTTTCTGGGAATATGGCAATGTCACTATCTGAACCGGACATTCATCTATCCCCTGCGCACGCGGACGCGGGGAAAGAGCATGCCGGCGGTCGTGGCGGCGTCCGGTTTCGCCTTCAATATGGCCAACGCGTATATCAACGCGCGCTGGATCTCCGAACTTGGACAGTACGACGCGCAGTGGCTGGGCGATCCGAGGTTTCTCGCCGGGGTGTTCGTCTTCGCGGCCGGCTTCGTCTTGAACCTTCACTCCGACAACACTCTGCTGAAACTCCGGAAGCCGGGAGAGACCGGCTATTCGATTCCGCGCGGCGGGGGGTTCCGCTACGTCTCCTGCCCCAACTACCTGGGCGAAGTCATGGAGTGGGCCGGCTGGGCGCTTGCGACGTGGTCGCTGGCCGGACTCGCCTTCTTCCTGTTCACGGCGGCGAACCTCGTGCCGCGGGCGCTCGGCCACCACCGCTGGTACCGGGAACGGTTCGAGGACTATCCCCCGCGGCGGAAGGCGATCATTCCGGGATGGATCTGATTCCGGGCAGCGCGAGCAGGCTGAGCGGGTCGACGCTCGTGGCGCCGTAGCGCACGACCCAGTGCAGGTGGGGACCGGTGACCCGGCCGGTGGCCCCGACCCGTCCGATCGGCGTCCCGGCCGTGACCGTGTCGCCCACGGACACGAGCGGCTCGCTGAGGTGGAAGTAGCCGGTCTGCAATCCTCCCCCGTGGTTGAGATAGACGACGTTCCCCCCGAGCAGGAAGCCGTCGACGACGGCCACGACGCCGTCCGCCGCCGCCGTCACGATCGCGCCGCGGGCGCCCGCCAGGTCGAGTCCCATGTGGCGGCTCGTAATCTGGCCGTTGAACTCGCGGCCGGTGCCGAAGCCGCTGGTCACTCGGGAATTGCGCGGGAGCCGCACCGCGCTCCACATGCGCGGCGCGGCGTGCGCCTCGCGGGCCGCCCGGGCTGCCTTCTCCCGGTCGCTCCGCAGCCGCGCCTGGTCTTCCTCGTTCAGAGGCGACCCGAAGCGCGGCGCCACGGTGAGCCGCTCGTGCTCGTATTCGCCCGCCCGCACGGGAATGCGGAGCGAGTCGGTCCGCGAGCGGCCGTCCACGTAGTCCGCCCGCACCCAGGCGTCGAGCGTGTCCACCGTCGAAATCGGAACCGCAGCCAGGCTCTCGAGCACCGGGCCGACCCGCCGGAAGTGCAGGGGCTCGCCACCCGCCTCGCCAACCGCGGAGATCAGGCCGGAGCCCGATGGCGCCGCGACGCCGATGACGAAGAGGTGACCCTGCACGGGCGTGGCCGGCGCCCACGCCACGTCCAGCGGCGGCAGGGCCGCCGGAGCCGAGTCGCACGAAGCGCAGAGCGCAAACGCCAGCGCGAGCCCCGAGAAGGCGACGCGGCTCACATCCGATCGGAGATGGTGCAAGTCCCCTCGCTTCAGGGCCGGTCGGGGACGGGGATCCCGTAGCGCTCCAGCGTCTGCTTCACCGAGGGGCGGCCCAGGCGGACGCGGTCATCGTCGAGCAGGTAGGAGAACAGGTAGCCCGCGCCGAGCATGAGGATTCCGATGAGGAAGCAGTACATCACCGCCCGGTCGGGGTAGCTGTCCTTGAGGTATCCGACGTAGAGCGGACCGCAGATTCCCGCTGCGGCCCAGGCGGTGAGGATCGCCCCGTACACCTTCGACATGTTCCTCGGGCCGTACACCTCGAGGATGAACGACGGCATGGTCGCGAACCCGCCGCCGAAGCAGAGCAGCACGTAGCACACGAGGACGGAGAAGATCCACGGGTTCGACTCGGTCATGAGGACCCCGAACACGACCATCTGGCTCGCGAGCAGGATGCGGAACACGGCCACGCGTCCGATCCGGTCGGAGAGCCACGCCCACAGGATCCGTCCCAAGCCGTTGCACACGGAACTCGCCGCGATGAGCGTCGCCCCGTACTCCGCCAGCACCGCCGGCTCGACCGACGGATCGGCCAGGCCCCATACCTCCTGGAGGAGTTCGGACTGGAAGCTGATGACCGAGATCCCCGCGGCGATGTTGAAGAAGAAGACGATCCAGATGATGACGAACTGGCTGGACTTCAGGTACGGGCCCACCTGCGCGGGCTGCTTCCACGGCGCCACCTGGGCGGCAGGCGGGTCGTCGATGACGAAGCTGCTGGGGATGAGGATGCAGGCGAAGACGATCCCGAGCCACAGGAAGACCTGCGGAAGATCCCCTTCCGTCTGCAGCACCAGCAGCGGTGCGAGCCCCTTGCTCAGGAGGAGCGCCCCGATGCCGAAACCCATGACGACGATGCCCGTGACGAGCCCCTTCCGGTCCGGGAACCACTTCGCGGCCGTGGTGACGG
Source organism: Candidatus Palauibacter australiensis (assembly GCA_026705295.1). Lineage (NCBI taxonomy): Bacteria > Pseudomonadati > Gemmatimonadota > Gemmatimonadia > Candidatus Palauibacterales > Candidatus Palauibacteraceae > Candidatus Palauibacter > Candidatus Palauibacter australiensis. The sequence goes on along the minus strand of JAPPBA010000171.1, from coordinate 465 downwards.
GCGTCACGTACCCCAGTCCGATGCCGATCCCCCCGATGAGCCCGTACCCGGCGTAGAAGAGGAGGATGGAGTCGATCCGCAGCGCGAAGCTCGCGATGATGTATCCGCCGGCGAAGAGCGTGCTTCCGATGAGGGCGAGGCGGCGGGGCCCTACCTTGGGCAGCAGCTGGCCCGCCCAGGCCGCCGCGGTCCCGAGGGAGAAGATCGCGATGCAGAAGGCCAGCGATCCTCTCACGGGCCGCTAGGCCCAGGCCTCCAACAGTTCTGCGGAGGTGACCACCGTGGCAACCATCGCCAGGCTGTGCTCGATCACGGCTTCCTCGTATTCCGCCGGGACGCCGGCCACGGCGTCGCGTACCAGCACCACCTGGTAGCCGAGATCGACCGCGCTGAGGCACAGGCCCAGGATGCCCACATTCACCGATACGCCGGTGGCCACCACCGTGGTCACGCCCAGGTTGCGCA
>JAPPBA010000170.1 GCA_026705295.1 Candidatus Palauibacter australiensis | reverse complement strand
CCAGCGACCTCATGGACCAGCCGCTGAAGGTGCTCTGCGAGCTTGGCGGCTGGAGAAACGCCAAGACGGTGCTCGCCTGCTATCAGCAGCCCGATGAGGGACAGCTTCGGAAGGCTCTGGAAGCCCGCCGCGGGTCGCACGGCTAGAATCCCACTTAGCGGGAACCGAACAGCGGGAACCGGACCGCAAAATCCCGTAAGATGAAGTGATCCCAGCACATAACGAGTATCGCGGTCAATGTCCGCCCATCCTTCATATGGAGCCGCATGAGGGAAGGGGCCCCCTCCCGAACGCCACCCCCGACCGACCGGGGCCTCGAGATCGAAGACATCGTTCGTACGGGGGTCCTCGACGATGCCGACGGGGATCGCCTGCTGGAGGTCCGGATCGTACCCCGCCCGGAGAACATGCCCGATCCGCTGATCGTCATCGATGGCGTGATTTCCGATGCCACGGGGCTCTCGGAGCTCGGTACGCTCGACATCGATCATGTCATGATCGTGAGAGGTGCGCGCGCCCATGAGACGTACGGAGAGAAGGCCCGACACGGCGTGATCGAAATCACGACGAAGGCGGGTGCGAAGGACAACGGCTCGAAGGAGTAGCGACATGGTCATCGTCTGGATCGGATACTGCCTGCTGATTTCGGGACTCCTCGCCCTGGCCGCCTTCGCGACCGAGCGGGCGCTGGGTCACTTCAGGAAGCCGGTGCGCTGGGGCTGGTTCGCGGCGGTCGTCGGCTCGGTCGCGCTCCCGTTCGCGGCGTTTTTCGCTCCCGGCCTCCTCCCGGGGCTCGGCGCGTCGCCGTGGGCTCCTCTCGTGGAGTTGAGTGAAGCGGTGGTCGTGACCTCCGCGCCCGCGGCGGCCGAGGCGGCGGAACCCGCGGCGTGGTTCGACGCCGGCGCGCTTAGCGTGTTCGCGGGTGGGGTCTGGGCCTTGCTCGTGGCGGGAATGCTCTTCCACCTCGGGCGGGCGTACCGGCGCCTGCGGTCGGAGATGCGCACGTGGACGCCGGGTCGCGTCCTCGGATCGAAGGTCATGATCGCGGACGACCGGGGCCCGGCCGTGGTCGGAATCCGGCGCCCCGTCGTCGTGATGCCGAGGTGGATCCCCGAACTCGACGACCGGCTGTTGCGCCTGGTCTTCCTGCACGAGCGCGAACACCAGCGCGCCGGCGACCACCGTCTCTTCGCCGTGGCGGTCGCGGCCCTCGCGCTGATGCCGTGGAACCTCTTCCTGTGGTGGCAGGTGTCCCGGCTGCGGCTGGCGATCGAGTTCGACTGCGACCGTCGCGTCCTGGAGCGCGGCGAGTCCCCGCGCGACTACGCGGACGCCCTCATCACCGTGGGCGGCCGTGTCTCCGCGCCCCTGCTGGCCGCGGCCGCCTTCGCCGAGCGCAAGCCCGCGGTGGAACAGCGGCTGCGCCGCATGACCGAACCGCTGGCCCGGCTCCGCATTCCGAGAACGCTGGGAGCTTCGGGCCTGGCGGCGCTCGCCATCATCCTCGTCCTGGGCATCCCGCAGCCCGACGCGCCGATGGATGCTCCCGCGGCTGCGGCTGATGCCAATCCCGGTGTCGATATCGAGGAGAATCCGCTGGTCCGCCTGGCCGAGAGAGCCGCGCAGGCGGACCAGCCGACCTTCATCGCGTTCGACACACCCCCGGTTCTTCAGAACGGGAGCGAGATCCAGCGGGTGCTCGAGCAGGCCTATCCGAAGAACTTCAAGGATGCAGGTATCGGCGGCCGGGTCGAATTGTGGCTGTACGTCGACCTGACCGGCGCCGTGGTTAACCACGAGATCAAGACGAGCAGCGGCAGCGACGTGCTGGACCGCGCCGCTACGGAAGTCGTCCAGCAGATGCGGTTCAGCCCCGCGAGGAACCGGGGTGAACTGACCGCCGTCTGGATCTCCCAGTGGGTGTCCTTCCAAGTGATCTAGCAGTCCGTGGCAAGACCCCGCGCCTGACGCCCCGCGGGCAACCATCCGCGGGGCGATGGGTTCTCTGGGAGCGGACGACGGCACCGCACCCGGAGGGAACCCATGATCCAACCAACCTGGCGTCATTCCCTGTCCGGGGCGGGCCTCGGTCTCCTGGTTGCGTGCGGGGGTGATGGCGCCGGCGGGGCGCCCGCCGGCGGGTCGGGGGCCATGGACGGTCCCGATTTCACGATCGCTCTGGCGTTTGAATCACGCTGGGTCGCCGGCGCCCTGGATGGGGAAGACTGGGAGGTCTTCGGGTCCATCGCCGACCTGGTCTTCAACGAGGCGGGCGATCTCTTCATCCTGGACGAACAGGCGGGGCACGTCGTCGCGTTCGACCGGGACGGGGTCCACCTTCGAACCATCTCCCGGCAGGGCGAAGGCCCCGGTGAACTGACCGACCCCGAATCGATGTCCCTGCTCGCCGATGGTCGTCTCGCCGTGTTCGACACCGGGCGCAGCGGGATTCAGCTCTTCACGGCGGACGGCGAGTACGCGGAATCGGCGTCCTTCGATCCGACCCAGGGCGCGCCCAGGGGCGTCGGCGCGTGGCTCTCGGACGGGAGCATCATCACCGACCGCGAGTTCGTGGTCAGCGGGACGGCGGAGGCCATGTCGGTAAGCAGTTCCGTCGGCGGAACGGGAGACGCACCGGGGCGCCCCATCGCCCGCTACCGGCCGGCCGGGACTCGCGAGCTGCTCTACACAGCCTGGGAGCCGCCGCCGCCCACCGGGGATGCGGCGGAAGCCAGCGGTGGCAGCTTTTCCTTCAATCTCAGCCCCGTGAGAGCGTTTGACCCAGGGCTGCATTTCGCCGCGCTCTCGGACGGTCGACTCGCCGTCGTCGACTCCTCGGGATACCGGATCAGGCTGATCGGCGAGGACGGTGCCGTGGGCGAGATTCTCGAACGGCCGCTCTCCCCGACCCCGGTGACGAACGCCGTCCGGGATGCGGAGCGGGAGCGCCGGCTGGCCGAGCTGGAGGGGAATCGGAGCCCGACGACACTCTCCATCGCGGGGCGCCCGGACATCCGTATGCCGGACGACTTCGCGAGCCAGTTGCAAGAAGCTCTCAGGGGCCGCATCGAAGAGATGACGTTCGCCGAGGTCATCCCCGCGATCGAAGCGTTGGCCGTGGACTTCGACGATCGGCTGTGGGTGGCGCGGACCCCGCTACCTGACGAGGAGGGACCGATCGACATCGTGACGCCCGACGCCCGCTACCTGGGCACGATCCAGCCGGGGGGGCTCCGCATCCCGGACGCGTTCGGCCCGGACGGCCTCATGGCCTACGTCGACACGCACGATCTCGGTTACCCGATCGTGCGCGTCGTCCAACTGGCCCCGGATCCCCAACGGCGGACGGAGAACCGGACTCCGTAGAGCCAGCGCCCGGTCGAATCCTCGAAAGTGACGCGAACGCGGGTTGCCCCGTCTACTCACGGGCGGTGCCATGGTCTATTCTCTCGGTCCGGGCTCCGGGCCATTCAACCTCGCGGACGTTCACATGACACAAACCCGTGCCTTCCTGCTCACCCTTGCGCTGGCAGCGATCCCATGCATGGCTCCCGACGGCATGGCAGCTCAGGAGCCGGTGGAGGTCGCCGGAACCGTCGTTGATGACGGGACGGGCGAGCCGGTAGACGGCGCGACCGTGCGGCTGGCCGACGCGTCCGGTTCGGCTCGCGAAACGATCACGGGACCGGATGGCGCCTTCGCCTTCGCGCAGGTTGCACCGGGGGCCTATGCGCTCGCCGTGCGGCGCTTCGGGTACGAGTTGCTCAGCATGCCGTTGGAGATCGACGCGCAGGCGCCCCCGCGACTGGACGTGCGCCTGACCCCGGAGGCGATCCCGCTGGAGCCGCTCGAAGTTGGCGTGGAAGGCCGCCCGCCCGACCTCGTGGAGTCCGGCTTCTACGACCGGATGGAAGAAGGCTGGGGCACGTTCTTCGAGCCCGAATGGATCGAGGCCAGCAAGGTCGGCTTCGTACTGCTGAAGGATTACCTGTGGGTCCTCCAGAACCGCGCCCCCCTCTCCCGGTGCGAGAAGATACCGGTGTACCTCGACCGGAGGCCGATCGGCACGACCGGCGGCTGGGGGACAGACGATTCGTATCCGGGAGGGATCTTCACTGTCGGGTTGGATCGTCTTCCTCCGCTGCTGGAGGAGATGTCCGTATCGGATCTCGGCGCGGCCGAGGTCTACCAGCCGGGAACGAAGATTCCGATGTTCGCCTGGACCTTTACGACCGCGGTTTGCGGCGCGGTCATCCTGTGGTCCGACTGGACGGCGCGGCTGCCGGAGATACCGAAGATCGAGGTGAAGTTGTGCGAGTCGCGTGGCCGCCCTGGAGAGGTGGCGCTGGATGGCTTCGTGGAGGACGAGGTCACTGAAGTCAGGCTGCCCGCCGCGCACGTGTCCGCGTCGTACGCGAACCCCGAGGATCCCGACGGCCTCGAACGCGTGGAAACGGTCGTCCGCACGGACTCGCTCGGACGGTATCGCGTGTGCGACCTGCCGGAGGGCGCCGTCATGCATCTGACTCCCGAGTACGGCCCGCACGCGGGTGGGCCGATGGTTGCGCTTGCGGCGGCGGGCGGCGACGCGCTTAAGCTGACGGTGCCGGTGACGTCTCCCGCTACGATCACCGGCATGATCCTCAACGAGGCGACCTCGGAACTGATCGAGGGCGCGCGGGTCGTGCTCGTCGACACCGACTTCCGCACGGTGACGAACGCCGCGGGAAGATTCTCTCTTGAGGACCTTCCGCCCGGGTCCTACACGATCCGGGCCGTGTGCGCCGGGTATACCGGTTCCCCGCAGGAGGTGGAACTGGTCGAGGGAGGGAGCGTGGCGGTAGTCCTCCGGCTACGCGCAACGAATCTCGCGAGACGGGGAACGTGCTCGGTCTAGCTCGAAGGAGTCGCCGCGGATGACGAAGCGGACGCCGCTCCTGGCCTTGGCCATCGCCCTCGCGGCGGGGAACGCGATCCTGCCAGACGCCGCGAGCGCCCAGGAGGCGGTCCGGATCGAAGGGACCATCGCCGACGATGGGACGGGAGAGCCGGTCGAGGGCGCTACGGTGCGGCTGGCCGACACATCCGGTTCGGCTCGCGAAACGATCACGGGACCGGACGGCACCTTCGCCTTCCCTCAGGTTGCGCCGGGCGCCTACACGCTCGCCGTGCGACGCTTCGGATACGAGTTGCTCAGCACGCCGCTGGAGATCGACGCGCAGGCGCCCCCGCGGCTGGACGTACGCCTGACCCCGCAGGCGATCCCGCTGGAGCCGCTGGAAGTCGGCGTGGAAGGACGCCCGCCCCGCCTCGTCGAGTCCGGCTTCTACGACCGGATGGAGGAGGGCTGGGGTGTGTTCGTCGAGCCGGCATGGATCGAAGCCAACAAGCGGGGCTTCGTGCGCCTCGCCGACTTCATGTCGACCCTCCAGATGCGCGCCCCTCTCCCGCGGTGCCCGAAGATTCCGGTATACCTCGACCGGAGGCGGGTCGGAGGGGCGGACGGTTCGGGAACGAGCCGGTCGTACTCGCTGAATCCGGCGGGAACCTTCAGTTCTCCGGAGGCGCCGCCGCCGACGCTGCTGGACGAACTCTCCGTGCACGACCTCGGTGCGGCGGAGTTGTACCAACCCGGTAGCAAGATACCGTTCTTCGCCTGGGACGGGACCTCCATGTTCTGCGGCGCGATCATCCTGTGGTCCAACTGGACGGCGGAGACGCCGGAGATACCGCAGATCGAGGTCGAGTTGTGCGAACCGGCCGGCCGGCCCGGCGAGGTGGCGGTGAACGGGTTGGTGGAGGACGAAGTGACCCGGGTCCGGCTACCCGCCGCGCACGTGTTCGCCTCTTACGCGAATCCCGGAGATCCGACCGGCCTGGAACGCGTGGAAACGGTGGTCCGCACGGACTCGCTCGGACGATACCGGCTGTGCGAGGTCCCCGCCGACGTATCCATGGAGCTGACGGCCGCCTACGGTCCTCACCGAGGGGTTCCCTCGGTGGTCGTCGCCGAGGCGGGTGTCGAGGCAGGGCTCGCGGTGACCGTGACCTCGCCCGGGCGGATCACGGGCATCGTCGTGAACGAACGCACTGAACACCCGCTCGAGGCCGCGAGCGTGACGGTGGCCGGCACGGATGTCCGCGTCACTACGGATCGAGCCGGCCGATTCTCGCTGGAGGGATTGTCGCCGGGAACCCACCGGATCACCGCCCTGTGCGGGGGCTTCGACCTCAGAGTGCGCGAGGTGGAACTCGCCGAGGGGCAGCAGGCGAGCGTCGTGATCGGCCTCCGGTCGAAGGGAGCGGCGGGCCGGACGCGCTGCTCCGCCTAGCAGGTCGTGGCCAGGGAAGCTACAAGACCTTCTGCTTCCAGCGGCCACGGTGGAAGATCCAAAGGCCGACGACGGCCGACAGCGAGTAGGCAACCGCGAACGACCAGAACACGCCCGTCTCGCCCCACCCGATGACGAAGGCGAGCAGCGCCGCGACGGGGAGCTGGAAGAACCAGAACACGCCGATGTTGATCCAGGTCGGCGTCGCCGTGTCGCCCGCGCCGTTGAAGGCCTGCATCGTCACCATGCCCCAGGCGTAGAAGATGTACCCGTAGCTGATGATTCGGAGCGCGCGCACGCCCACATCGAGCGTCGCCGGGTCCGGGGCGAACGGCGCCAGAATCGGCCCCGGGAAAGCCACGAAGACCACCGTCACCACGGCCATGAACAGCATGTTCCAGAAGCCGGTGAGGTAGACGGCCCGCTCGGCGCGGTCGGGCTTCCCGGCTCCGAGGTTCTGGCCCACGAGCGTGGCGGCGGCGTTCGCTAGGCCCCAGGCGGGGAGGATGATGAAGATGACGACGCGGATCGCCATGGTGTAGCCCGCGAGGGCGATCGTCCCGAACTCGGACAGGATTCGGATCGAGGCGATGTAGCTGACCTGGGTCACGAGCATCTGGCCCACGCCGCCCACCGACACCTCCGCGAGCCGCTGGATCACGGGCCAGCGGACCTGGAGGTCGCTCCGCCGCACCCGGATGCGCTCGCCGCGGGACAGGTGCCACAACTGGTACAGGGCCCCGATTCCGCGCCCGGTCGTCGTGGCCACGGCGGCGCCCGGCAGTCCGAGTTCGGGGAAGATCCAGAGGCCGAACACGAGCACGGGATCGAGCACGATGTTGATCCCGTTCGCCAGCCACACGGAACGCATCGCCATCGACGGGTCGCCCGCGCCCCGGTAGATCGCGTTGTTCACGAAGAGGAGGATGATGACGACCATGCCGCCCAGTTGGATGCGGGCGTACATCGTGCCCTGGGCCACGACTTCGGGTGAGCCGCCCATGACCCGCAGCAGCCACGGGGCCAGGATCGCCCCGGCGAGCCCGAGGACCACGGCGATGCCGACGCTGAGCACGATCGCCTGCACGGCGGCCGTCGCCGCCCCGCGCTCGTCCTTCTCGCCCGTGCGGCGCGCGACCATCGCCGTGGTGGACATCGCCAGTCCCACCGCGACCGAGTAGATGACCGCCAGCATCGCTTCGGTGAGCGCGATCGCGGCGAGCGCGTTGGCCCCGAGCCGGCTCACGACCGCCATGTCCACGAGGAAGAACAGAGACTCCCCCGCCATCTCCAGCACCATCGGGATGGCGAGCAGGAGCACGCCGCGGTTCAGGCTCCCCGACGTGAAGTCCTCCTGCGTGCCCCACAGCAACGCCCGAAGCGTACTCCACACTCCGGAGCGGCCGTGAGCCGCAGTTTCCCCTTCGGGCCGGCCGGTGTCGCTCAAGGAATCGTCCTGTCGGGGGGAAGCGGAGTCAGTACGTCCAGATCGCGACCAGGTTGCAGTCGGTGAGGAGCATGCCGTTCGGTACCCGGTTCATGATCTCCGGCGGCGCCTCGCTGCACCTGTACGCTTCGATGCCCCGAATGGTGTCGAACTTCAGTTCGCTCAGGTTTCTCCGATTGAACCCGAGGCGGCTGGCGGGTCGCCCGTTGAGGAGGATGAGCTGGTTCCGGCGGTATCGGACGGACAGTTCCCGCTTGAACTGGAACACCTGCCCGAGGTGGATGAACTGGTCGATTTCCGGATGGGTCGCGAAGTAGCCCTCGTCGATGGACTGGCGGCGCTCGTAGAACCCGGACGTGAGCAGGAACGGGTCGCGGCCGGTTACCCTCACCTCGATCGGTGCGAGCGCGATCGCCCGCGTGTTGAGTTCGACGCGGAATTCCGCGCGTTGGTCCGTGAGGATGTTGATCTCGGTCTCGAGGGGCGCGTAGCCGATGTGAGCGACGCGCAGGCCATAGGTGAGCGGCGGCATCGAGTGGAACGCCACGCGTCCGAGCGTATCCGTGACCCCGGAGACCGGTAGCGGGGAGAAGTCGATCTGCGCGCCCGCCACCGGTCGCCCGTCCGCGGCGTCGATGACGGAGAGGACGACGAAAGCCGCGTCCCCCATGTCCACCTCGAGGTCGACGAACTGAGACCGGTCGAGTTCGACCTTGCGCTCCTTCCCGCGCCGGGACCGGTAGTTCGGGCGCACCCGGATCTCCCGAAACGCCTCGAGGCCGCAAGCCTGGTATCTCCCTCGCTCATCCGCTTCGACCCGCACGTCCTCCGGCGTCGGCATCCCGCGCTCGGCCTCGTAGCGGATCAGGACCGTCGCCCCCGGCAGGGGAACCTGGCTCTCGTCGTCCCGGATCGTGCCCTCGATGCCGACTTCGAGTTCCGCCTGTCCGAGTTGCCGGCAGATGCGGAGGGCCTGCTCCTCTGCCTCCTCCTGTCCCGCGGCCGGGGACGGCGCGAGAGCGGCCGCCGCCAGCGCGAGAGCGGCCGGCGGCGCAAGGAGCGCCGCATTACCTCTCAACTTCCGGCCTCGAGCAACGCCTGGAGGAGCCCGTTCCCGGCCTCGCCGAGACTGGTGGCGCCGCTGTTGTAGTTGCGGCCGAGCGCAACGCCGTAGCCGCTCTCGGGTTCGAACACGAGGTACATGTTGTACCCGGCGACGGATCCACCGTGGCCGACGAACCGCACGTCGTCGCCGCCCTCGAGCGCGACGGGGCGAATCGAGAACCCGAGTCCGTACCCCGCATCGGGATCCTCGGGCGTCTGGACCGTCATGACGTCCCGTCGGGTCGCCGGCTCCAGGAGTCCGTGTTCGGTCATGCCCATGACCGCGGCCGCGAACGTCGCGAGATCGCCGACGGTCGCGTAGACGCCGCCGTTCGGCACCTTGTATCCGCGCCCCTCGTGCTCCAGCGCCGGGAAGTCGGCGTTCACCTCGCCGTCGGCTCCGTTCGCGAAGCCCACGGCGACCCGCCGCCACAGGTCGGGGCCGACGATGAAGGTCGAAGAGCGCATCCCCAGAGGCTCGAAGAGGCGGTTCTCGACGAGGTCCATGAAGGACGTCCCCGCGGCCCGCTGCAGGGCGTAGCCGAGCACGCCGTACCCGATGTTGGAGTACTGGTATTGGGTGCCGGGCATCGTGTAGAACCGTGTGTGGGGGATCGAGGCGAGGATCTTGTATCCCCAGTCCTCGATCGGCCCCGCCGCGGCGCCTTCGAGTTCGGGCTCCCGGATGAGGCCGGCGGTGTGGCTGGCCAACTGCCGGAACGTGATCGGCGCCATGCCGGCCGGCGGGTCTCCGAAGCCGGCGGCCTCGGGCAGGTAGTCCACGACGGCATCATCGAGCGCCACCGTCCCGTCCTCCACCAGGTCCGCCATCAGGATCGCCGTCACCGACTTCGAGATCGAGCCGGTCCGGTAGATCGTTCGCACTCCGGCCGGCACGCGGTTCGCCGGGTCGGCCCAGCCGAACCCCTGCGCCCACAGCACCTGGTCGCCCTTGAAGACCGCCGCCGTGATCCCGCCGATGCCGTCGGTTTCGACATCCGACGCGATCTGCCGCGAGAACGCATCGATGACGTCCGCGTCCTGACCCGTGACGGCGGACGGAAGGACGAGGAAGACGAGAAGGAAGACGATCGTCGCCGAGCAAAGGCGGTGCGTCGCGGAGCAAAGGCGGGGCGCCGCGGAGGCTCGGGACAGGCGACGGTGGACCGGCATGACGTTCTCCTTGCGTGGCCGGCGGGCGGCCGAAGACCCCCGCCGAGCGTCGAATCCGATGCAAGGTCGCAGCTTGTCGCCCGCATCGGAAGCCTTCAGGCTGGCGGTCAAACCCCGACTCGCCTAGTGTGGCGCCCATGTCGCTTCTGAAGAAACTGATCTTCCGGATGGATGGGGCCGCGGACAGTGCCCGGACCCGGTTCGAGAGCGAGTCGGGGGCCACCTGGGAGGCCGAGTTCTCGATCTTCTCCGGCACCACGCAACAGTCGCCCCGGCTGCTCGTGATGTTCCGCAACCAGGACGACATCACGATTCCCCAGCGCTACAACCAGGCGCCGCCGGGCATCTCCAAGGTACCGAAGCAGGCCGTGGCCGAGATGAACGAGGCGGGACTCCGCGAACTGCTCGCGCGCTCGGTGAAGGTGTGAGCGGCGCGATGGTGGACCCGAAGAAGGCCCTCTCCCGCACGTTCCTCGACGGGGGAATGGTGCGCTGGGAAGCCTACGTCTCCGGCGGCCAGCCGAATACGCCTCAGGCGGCCCGCATCTACTTCGTGTGCCTCGAGGACCCCTTCGAGCCGCCGCGTTGGCTGTCGCACGAGAGTCGCAGCGTGGCCGAGGCGACGCGGGCGCTGGCCGGCATGACCGACGCTGATCTCCTCGGACTCCATTCCCGCTCGACGCCTCTGGAGTGATGCCGGGGGAGTCTCCGGCACGTGGAGGGTCGCCGTTCGACCCGGCGCGGCTGGCTTCTAGTTTACGGTGACGACGTCGTACAGCCGCTCGCCGGGGATACCGTCCACGCCCTCGTAGCGATGCTCGACGAGAATCGACCACGACCCGGGCTCTACGTTGTAGATGTTCGCCACGTAGGAAAGCGTCGAGGGCGTCCGACTGTTGCAGCCCTGCCGCCCCGACACGATCGTGATGGCCAGTTCCAGGCCTCCGTCGACCTCCCGCAGCTCAGGGGACACGTAATCGCACCGCAGTCGGCCCACGATCTGGCCCGACACTCGCATGGAACCCGGCCCCCCGGCGGCGTGCGCGAACTCGGGTAGCGCGGACCCCTCGCTGACCACCGACGTGAGCATATTCCCCACGGCCGGAGAGAGTCCGACCCCCAGATTCAGGCAGCCGGACGATCCGAGGAGGATACAAACCACGCCGATGGCGTAGCGCGCTGGCCGGTTTCCCGCGATTTGCAAGATGAGACTCCGCAGCCGAAGAACCCTCGGAAGAGTGGCAGCGTGCGGGAGTTTCTCGCAATACCGTCGCCCGGCTCGCGTCGTGTGCGCGATACGCGCTTGCGCTACCTTCCATGCGTGGCTTGGCGACGTAGTGGCGGAGACCGCAGGATGCGAACACAGCGAGCGGATCGTTCGGAGACGCAGGCTCGGAGAAGGGCTGTCAGCCGGGCCGCGTTCCGTGCTCTGGCGGCAGCCGCGATCCTGACGTCAGCCGGATCCCGGCTGGCCGCACAGAGCCCGCCTGTCACCCCCTCCCGAAGTTTCGTGACGTGTCCGGCGGAGGCGGATCCGTCCCTCACCGGGCTCGCGGGAATCGTCCGCGATACGCTTCAGGGCGTCCTCATCCCGGGGGCCACCGTCTCCGCGACGTGGACCGAAGACGACGGACAGCGGCGCACGGTTTCCGTACAGGCCGACGAAGGGGGCGTATACGTCCTCTGCGGCCTTCCGGCCATGGAGAGTCTCACGGTGAGCGCGAGGTTCCCGTCCTTCCGCACGGAGCCGGTCCAGGTGAGCATCGAACCGGGCCCTCCCGCCGGGTGGGACATCCTCGTGGGAGTGGAGGAGGGTGCGCTCGCCCGCCTGCTGACGGTGCCCGGTCGAATCGTGGGCCGGGTGAGCGATCGGCGTTCCGGCCGGCCGATCGAAGCGGCGAACGTCGTGCTCTCGGACACGCTATTGGCGGAGGACCGGCAGCGAATGACCGATGGGAGCGGCCGCTTCATGTTCTCGGATCTCGATCCGGGAGCGTACCGCGTGACCGTCGATCACCTCACCTTCGATCCCCTGAACCAGTTGGTGTACCTCCCGAGCGACCGAACCGTGCAGGTGGACTTCGAACTCAGCGTGGACCCGATCGAACTCGCACCGATCGTCGTCACGGCGTTGCGTGAGAAACGACTGGAGTTGCAGGGATTCTACGACCGGCGTGAGCTGGGTGAAGCGATCGGCGCCGGAGTATTCCTCACGCGGGACGACATTCAGGGCGCGGGGGCGATCCGCGTCACGCACTACCTGGGACGGATTCCGGGTGTGCGCACCGAGTGCGGCGGAGGCGCGAACAACAACTGCGTCATCCGCATGACGCGGGGCGTGCCCAGCCTGAGCAATCGCGCCGAGTACGGGTGCATGAACGCGAACGTATACCTGGACGGCGTGCGCGTGATCCGCGACGGCGGGGGGGCCGACGACTCGATCGACAACTTCGTCTCGCCGGGCGAAATCGCCGGGATCGAGGTGTATCGGGGCCCGAGCGAGTTGCCGGCCGAGTTCGGTGGAGCGGTGGGACGCTGTGGGGCCATCGTCATCTGGACGGGGCCGGCGATCAGTCGGCGTTCGCCCTAGGGAGGGGCTGCCGCGAACGCATGCAGCGCCGTGGCCTTCGCGCGCACGGCGACGCGCACTCCGCGGTCGACGCCGAGTTCCTCTGCGGCGTCGAGCGTGACGAGCGCCACGAGTTCGACGGGACCGCGGAGCCGCAACCGCACGAGCCCGCCCATGTCGCGCCGTTCCTCCACGGTCGCCACGACCAGGTTGCGCGTGCTCAGATCCGCCGGGGGGACATCCGGGGGTCCGAGGACGAGGTCTTCCGGCCGGTAGGCGATCTTCACGGGCGTGCCCGGGGTGGCCTCGCCCAGTGCCACGAGGGAGGCGCCGCCGATGTCGACCGTGACCATGCGCTCGTGCGCCCGCGTCACGGCGCCGGAGATTGTGAACTCCGCCCCGGTGACGCGCGCCGTGTAGACGTCTGCGGGATTCTCGTAGATCTCCTTCGGCGTACCCGTCTGGACCAGCTTCCCGTCGCGGATCACCGCGACCCGGTCCGCGAGATGGAAGGCCTCGCCCCGGTCGTGAGTGATGAGAAAGATGCTCGTCGCCCGCTCCCGGGCCACGCGCTCCAGGTCGTGGCGGAGATCGAGCCGCGAATCGGTGTCGAGATTTGCCGTCGGCTCGTCGAGGAAGAGGATCTCGGGGTCGAGAACCAGCGCCCGCGCGAGCGCCACGCGCTGCGCCTCTCCTCCGGACAACCGCGATATCGGGGCTCCCAGCAGGTGCGAGATCGCGAGTTGCTCACACACGGCGCCCGAACGGGCGCGGGATTCGGCGCGGGGCACGCCGCGCAGGGAGAGGCCGATCCCGACGTTGTACTCGACGGAATCGCTCCAGAAGTGCGGGCGCTGAAACACGACGGCGGACGCGGCCCGCAGCGCCCGCTCCGCCGACCGCCCCGACCCGCCGCGGAAGGTGACCTCTCCGGCGTCGGGCTTCTCCAGCATGGCGAGGAGGCGCAGCAGGGTGGATTTTCCGGCCCCGTTCGGCCCGAACACGGCGAGCAGCTCGCCCTCCCGCAGTTCGATGCGGTCCACCTCGACGGCCGTCCTACCGCCGTAGACCCGACGCAGGCCGACGCCGCCGAGAAGCGGTCCGTTGGCGGCGGTCACGCGACCTGGCGGCGGCGGATCGTGCGCCGCCCGAGCAGGAGGAGCACCGCGTTCACGCAGAGCGCGATGAGCATGAGGACGATCCCCATGGCGATAGCGACGTCGAAGTTGCCGCGACGCGTCTCGAGCACGATCGCGGTCGTCATCACCCGGGTTTCTCCGAGGATGTTGCCCCCCACCATCATCACCGCGCCTACCTCGCTGATGATGGCCCCGAACCCCGCCGCCACCGCCGCCACGAGCGATGTCCGCACCTCCCTCAACTGCAGGACGATCGCCTGCCGCCGGCTCGCGCCGAGCGCCCGCGCCTGGAGCGCGATGTCCGGGGGGATGTTCTCCACCGCGGCGAGGCTCACCGCGGCGATGTAGGGCCCCGCGAGGATCGCCTGGGCGCCGATCATGGCGGCTGGCGTGTAGAGCAGTTGCAGGTCGCCGAGCGGGCCCGCACGCGACAGGACGAGGAAGACCCCGAGCCCGACCACGACGGGAGGAAAGGCGAGCCCGGCGTTGATCACGGCGACCAGGGGCAGGCGAAGCCGGAATCGCGTCAGCCCGACCGCGATCCCGATGGGGAGTCCGATGACCATGGCCAGGAGGAGCGCCGATCCGCTGATTTGCAGTGAGCGGAGGATGACGTTCCAGACGTACAGGTCACCCGACGTGATGAGCCGGAGAGCCTCGAGCAGCGGATCCACGAGCAGAATCTAGTTTGCCGGATCGTCGCCGGGCCACGGGGCGAAGAGGGCTTCGGGGCCGTCGCGCACCCGGAATCCCGCGATGGCGCGGCGTCCGTTTGCGGAGCGCAGCCAGTCCGCGAACACCGCGGCGCGTTCCGGCCGGAGCGCGGCGCCCGGCGCCAGCAGCGAGTAGACGTTGCGCAGCGACGGGTGATCCGCGACAAGCGCGTCCAGGTCGAGCACTTCGGACAACAGCGCGAACGTCGCGCCGTCCGTGAGGACGTAGGCGCCGCGTTCGCTGGCCACGTGCAGCGTCGTGGCCTGCCCCTGCCCGGACTCGACGTACCACGCGCCCGCGGCGGCCACGCCCGCCTCGCGCCAGAAGGCGATCTCGCGGTAGTGCGTGCCCGAGCTGTCGCCGCGCGAGACGAAGCCGTGCTCCCCCCGTGCGAGCGTCGCGAACGCTTCGGACGGGGAGGCGGCTCCGCGAATCCGCGCCGGGTCCGAGGGCGGCCCCGCGATCACGTATCCGTTGGCGAGGACGGGGCTCCGTTGCGGCGCGTGACCCGCCTCGACGAAGCGCGCCTCGGCCTCGGGCGCGTGTACGAGCAGGAGATCGACGTCCCCGGTGCGGCCGAGTTCCAGCGCTTCGCCGCTGCCGGCGATGACCGTGCGCACACGGAGCCCCGGGTGGTCTTCGTTGAAGCGGGCGATCAGGTGTTCGAGCAGACCTGAATCGTAGGTCGAGGTCGTCGCGCCGAGCACGAACGTGTCCGCGTCTGTCGCGCACGCCCCGGCGCACACGCCGCCGCCGAGGGCGAAGATGAGGGCGACGTTCAGCCGTGGCGTATCCACCGCAGCACCTGCGGCAGGTTGGCGCGCTGGCCCTTCATCAGAATTCCGACCCGGAAGATGCGGCCCGCGACCCACGCCGCCCCGAGGACGAAGACTCCCAGCAGAGCCAGCGACACGAGCCACTGCCACACCGGGACAGAGGTGGCGAACAGCCGCGCCGGCATCACCAGCGGACTGAAGAACGGCACGAGGGAGAGGATGACGCCCCAACCGGCGTTCGGACTCTGGATCACACCCTGCGTCGCGATGAAGGGGAGGATGATCAGCATCGTGATCGGGAGCATGACCTGCTGGGCGTCGTGTTCGTTGCTGATCGTCGCGCCCGCCCCGGCGAACATGCCCGCGTAGAGCAGATAGCCGAAGATGAGAAAGAAGAACATCAGCACGAGCGAGCCCCACGGGACCGGGATGCTCGCGAGGTCGATCCCCGCCTCCGCCAGCGTGGAGGCCCCGGCGGTGAGGCCGTACACCGCCGCGAGCGCGAAGACCAGGGCCCACACGGCCATCTGCGCGATACCCACGGCGCCGACGCCCACGATCTTGCCCAGCATCAGCTCCCACGGTCGCAGGGAGGAGACCATGATCTCGACGATGTCGGACTGCTTCTCCTCGAGGATCGCCCGCACGATCATCTGCCCGTAGATGAGCAGGATGAAGTAGAAGAAGAAGGCGATGCCGAAGCTGAGCGCCCGGTAGATATCCTGGGACCGCGCTTCGCCGGACTCCGTGACGTTGATGACGTCGAACGAGGTCCTTTGCAGCAGCGCGCCGGGATCGATGCTCTGCACGCCGATCGAGCGCAGGCGCGCCCGCACCGATGCCCGCTGGAGGGCGCCCCGGACCGAGCCCTCGATGACGGAGGGAACGCTGGCCCGCGCGAGCAGCGTCGTCCGCCCGTCGTCCCCCCCGGCCTCGTCCCCGGCCTCATCCCCCTCGGCCTCACCCTCGCCTTCGCCCGTGTCCGGTGTCTCGCCCGGCATCTCCGCGGAGCGCCGGCCCGCGTCCCTCGGGATCATCAGCAGCAGGTCGTACGAGGAATCGGAGAGCCGCGTCCGCGCCTCGTCGACCGAAAGCTCCTCCATGTCCGCGGCGCGCACGGCGTCGAGCGAGTCCGCAAGCAACTCCTCGACGAGGAGGTCTCCGATGAGCCCGGCGGGGTCGGCGACCCCGATGACCCGGCGCTCCTCGCCCACATCCGTCCCCCCTCGCACGGCCAGGAAGGCGGAGAGGACGCCGAGCCCGACGATCAGCACGGGGAGGCCCAGCGTGGAGAGCAGGAACCACTTGGACTTCACGCGCAGCACGAACTCCCGGCGGATCACGGCCGCGACCCTGGGCGTGAACGGGTTCATGCGGCCGCCTCGTCGTCTTCGCTCTCGTCCTCGTGCGAGAGTCCGGCCTCGGTCGCCTTCTCGATGAAGATCTGGCGCAGCGAAGGTTCGATCAGTTCGAAGCGCGAGATCAGGGCGCCGCTGTCCACCGCCCGCCGCAGCAGCGCCTGGGGATCCGCCCCCTCCAGCATGCGGACCTCCACGTACGTGCCGTGCGCGGAGATGTCCTCGATGAGGTCCGGCGCATCGAGGAAGGTGGGATTACCCTCGAAGGACAGCGCGACGTCGCGCCGCCCCGCCGCGCGCTTGATGTCGCGGACCCGGCCATCGAGCACCTTGGTCGCCCCCGCGATCATGCACACGCGCTCGCACAAGCGCTCGGCGTCCTCGATGAGGTGCGTCGAGAGCAGGATCGTGGCTCCGGCCCGCTGGCGTTCCTGCAGGAGTTGCTTGAACAATTCGACGTTCAGCGGGTCGAGGCCGCTGAACGGTTCGTCGAGCACCAGCAGGTCGGGTTCGTGGAGGATGACGCCCAGGAACTGGGCCTTCTGCGCCATCCCCTTCGAGAAGGTCTCCACCTTGTCGTCCGCCCGGTCGCCGAGGCCCACGGCATCCAGCCCGGCCCGCGCCCGGACGAGCGCCTGCTTTCGCTTCAGTCCCTTCAACTGGCCGAAGAACGCGAGGTGGTCCGCGGCCGTCATCTTCTGGTACAGGCCGCGCTCCTCCGGCAGGTAGCCGATGCGTTGGCGCATGGCCTCGACGTTGGGGGAGCCGAAGACATCCACGGAACCAGTGTCGGGCCCGATGATGTCGAGGATGATACGGAGGGTCGTGGTCTTTCCGGCGCCGTTCGGGCCAATGAGCCCGTAGATCGATCCGTGCGGGATCTCGAGGTCGAGATCGCGGACCGCCGTCTTCTTGTCGAAGCGCTTTGTGACGCCCCGGAGGCGGATGGCCGGTGTATTCACGGCCCCGATGATACGGACTGCCGGTACCCGTCGCCACGCAGCCGCCCCGGCGATATATTACGGATTCCCCTCATTTTGCCGAATCCAACCCTCCATGGGGAGGTTAGATGGCGATCTTCCGCGTCCTGTACTACCGCGACATCACCGTAGGAAGCGGTGGTCGTATCACCATTCCCTTGGAGATGCGCGACCACATGCGGCTGACCGACGGCGATGCGTTGAAGGTTCGCCTCGAGGAAAGCGAATCCGGCCAGCGCCAGTTCACCGTCTGGAAGACGGAATCCAGCCCTAACATCTAGCGGCGGTCTCCCCAGTTGATGGCCATCGTGCCCATCATCAGGTCTTCGTAGCCGCACTCCACGAACCCGGCCGCTTCCATCCTACGGACCATCTCCCGCTGGTCCGGGAACCTCCTCAGCGACTCCGGGATGTACACGTAGGACTCCGGATCGCGGTGAATCGCCCAACCCGCCAGCCGGGTCGAGACGTCGAGATACCCGAGGTAGATGCGGCGCAGCGCCGCGGAGCGCGGGTGGCCGAAGTCGAGCGAGATGAGCCGCCCGCCCGGGCGCAGGCAGCGGAAGCTCTCGGCCAGCGCGGCGTCCAGGCCGGCGAAGTTCCGCAGCCCGTAGCCGACGACCACACGGTCGAACGCGCCATCGGGGAAGGGCAGGCGGAGCGCATCGGCTCCGACCCAGCCGGCGAGGTCGGGGCCCGCCCGTCCGCGTCCCGCCCGCCCCCGTCCGCGCCCCACCCGCATCATCTCCGGCGTGAGGTCGGCGGCGACCACCCGTATCTCGAACGCGTCGCGCGCGGCGTGGTCCAGCGCGCCCCGGGCGAGGTCTCCCGTGCCGGCGGCAAGGTCGAGGACGCGGTGGCCTGGGCGCAGCTCGGCCCGGGCGAGCAGCCGGCGCTTCCAGCGGCGGTGGAGGCCCAGCGACATGACATCGTTGGTGAGGTCGTAGCGGTCGGCCACGCCGGTGAACAGCCGGCGGACGTAGCGGCGCTTGTCCGCCGGCCGCTCGATCTGGCCGGAGATGCGTCGATTGAGCTTCAAGGGGCGCGGCTCCTCACGGGTGAGGCGCCACGTTAACGCCGGTCGTCCTCCTCCGCTGCCGTTCCGAGCAGGTTCAGGTCGCGCACCGTCTCCACGAGTCTGATGAACTCGCCGCGATAGCCCCGCGGGTCGTCGCCCCGTCCTCTCTCCGCCAGCGCGATGACGTCATCCGCCGAGAGCCCTCCGGCGTGGGGCGAGTCGCGCAGCAGCATGCCGAACCCCGCCACGGCGGCGGCGAAGCGGAAGCTCCGCGAGGGCGACCGGGAGCGGTCCGCGACCGCATGCGCCAGCAGCCGGCTCTCGGAGCCGTCCGGGTCCTTGTAGCGGACCTTCACGTAGAGCAGTTCGTCCTCGAACGCGCCTGGGGGCGCCTCAACGGGGGGCGGCGGCTCGGCGCCCAGCTGGTAGCGTAGCGGATCCACGCTGCGGGGGACCGGGAGGCCCGCGGGCACGACCTCGTACAGCGCGGTCACCGTGTGGCCGGCCCCGAGTTCGCCCGCGTCCTTCGTGTCGTCGTTGAAGTCCTCGTCGGCGAGCAACCGGTTCTCGTACCCGATCAGCCGGTACGCGACCGCGCGCGCGGGGTTGAACTCCACCTGCAGCTTCACGTCCTTCGCGACCGTGAACAGCGTCCCTCCCATCTCCTCCACGAGCACCTTCCGGGCCTCGAGGAGCCCATCCACGTAGTGGAAGTTGCCGTTCCCGCGGTTCGCGATCCCCTCCATCTTCGAGTCCTTCAGGTTCCCGGTGCCGAAGCCGAGGACCGTGAGGAAGATTCCGCTCACCCGTTCCTTCTCGATGAGGCGCACCATCGCCTCGTCGCTGGAGGCGCCCACGTTGAAGTCCCCGTCGGTCGCGAGGATGACGCGGTTGTTGCCGTCCTCGACGAAGTGTTTCCGCGCCACATCGTAGGCGAGCGCGATCCCGGCGCCGCCCGCCGTGCTTCCGCCGGCCTCGAGCCGCTCCACGGCCGACAGGATGCGGGCGCCCCGGTTCCCCGGCGTCGACGGGAGCGCGAGCCCCGCCGCGCCCGCGTAGACGACGATCGCGACCCGGTCCTGCGGTCTGAGCTGCTCGGTGAGCAGGGCGAAAGCCTTCTTCAGCAGCGGGAGCTTGTCGGGAGAAGACATCGACCCCGACACGTCGAGCAGGAAGACGAGGTTGCTCGGCGGCAGGTTCTCGGTGTCGACGGAGGGTGCCTTGAGTCCGATCCGAACGAGCCGATGCTCCGGCTTCCACGGCGCATCCCACACCTCGGTGAGGACGTCGAAGGGATGGTCCCCCGCCCCGCCGCCCCACTCGTACGGGAAGTAGTTGATCATCTCCTCGATCCGGACCGCGTCGGCGGGCGGCCGCTCCCCCGCCTGGATGAAGCGCCGGACGTTGGCGTACGACGCGCGGTCCACGTCGATGGAAAAGGTGGAGAGCGGCGACTCGCCGACGCGGCGGAAGCCGTTCTCCTCGATCCGGGCGTACGACTCCGTGTTGAAATCCGGGTGCACCACAGACGCCGACCTGGCGGAGAGACTGATGGACGTCGGACCCCGCAGCACGGTAAAGGGCGGCTCGCCACGGGGGGTCTCATCGGCCACCCCGGTCACGAGGGTCTCCTTTGTCCGCAGCGTCGTCTGCTCGACCGTGAAGTCCAGCGTGACCGTCTCGCCCGCCGTCACGGTGACCGTCTTGCTCGTCTCCCGGTAGCCGATCAGGCGGACCGTGACGGCCCGCTCCCCCGCGGGCACGCCCGGGAGGGAGTAGCTGCCCTCCGCGTCGGTCAGCGTGCCGATTGTCGTCCCCGCCACGAAGACCTGCGCTCCGGCGACCCCGGCGTTGGCCGTCGCGTCGATCACCCTGCCCTTCACGGTCCCCGTCTGCGGCCGGGTCTCGGACTGCGCGTGAGACGGAGCCGGCCCGGCGATCGCGAGGCTCAGCGCGAGGATCAGGACGGGCAGGGCGCCGACGCGGGCTGGGTTCCTGTGAACGTTCATCGTCGCCATGGTCGCGTTGTCTCCTGTCCAAGGCCGAATCCGGGAGCAGCGCGCCCCCGCCATACACCCGTAGACGCCACGAACGGAAAAAGGGTGACATCGCGATCTGCCGGCGCGCCGCGGGTTCGGCTCGAACTGGCATACCTCCGAACGATGGTATACCATGTATACATGCCCCTGCCCCGCCCCCTCTGCACCCGTGTGTCGCGCGACGCCGAGTCGGAACTCGAACGCGTCTTCCTTGAGCAGCAATGGACTCCGTCGGAGGGACTCAGGAACATCCTCCTGGAGTGGCTCGCGCTGCAGAGATTCCCGCAGATCGAATTCCGGGAGACCCGGGCGGGCCGGCGGGCGGCGTTGCGCGGCGGGCCGGAGGTCTGGGAGGTGGCGGCGGCGTCGGGCCCCGGCCGGGCGATGAGCGCCGCCGTGGGCCAGCGCTTCGCCGGAACGCGTACGGAGGCGCTCGAAGAAGCCCTCGCCTACGCCAAGGAGTACGCCGACCAGGTCGACCCCATCGTCGCCCGCGAAGACCGCCTCGCCCGCCTGTAACGGGACTTTCGTGAGGGCGGCTAGACTTTGGTGAGGGCCTCGAGGAGGACGCGGGCCTTGTGGCGGGTCTCTTCCCACTCGCGCGCGGGTTCGGAGTCGTAGACGATTCCCGCTCCCGCCTGGGCGTACACGCGGCTGCCGACGGAGAGCAGTGTGCGGATGACGATCGCCATGTCGAGGCTCGTCGCGCCGTAGCCGACGTAGCCGGCCGCTCCGCCGTAGGGTCCGCGGCGGGTCGGCTCGAGTTCGTCCAGGATCTCCATGGCGCGCACCTTCGGGGCGCCGGTGAGCGTGCCGGCCGGAAAGCAGGCCTTGAACGCTTCGACGGCGTCGGCTCCGTCCGCCAGCGACCCCGCCACCTCGCTCACGAGGTGCATGACGTGGCTGTAGCGCTCGATCTCCATGAAGCGCGACACCTCGACGGAGCCGGGACGGGCCACGCGGCTCACATCGTTGCGGCCGAGATCCACCAGCATGAGGTGTTCCGCCCGCTCCTTCTCGTCGGCGAGCAGGTTGCGCGCGTGCCGCTCGTCCTCCGGCGGCGTGGCGCCGCGCGGCCGCGTCCCGGCGATCGGGCGCACGGTCACGATCCCGTCTTCGACCCGGACCAGCGTCTCGGGGGAGGAGCCGATGAGGCGCATGCCGTCCAGTTCGATGAAGAAGAGGTAAGGCGACGGGTTGCTGCGGCGGAGCGCGCGGTAAAGCTCGAGAGGGTCGCCGTCGTAACGGGCGCCGGCGCGCTGCGAGACCACGACCTGGTACGCGTCGCCCGCCACGATGTACTCGCGGATCCGCTCGACGGCCGCCTCGTAGTCGTCCCGCGAGCGGTTTCCGGCCACCTCCGGCGTGCGCGCCCTGCCGTTTCCGAGCGGCCCCAGCCCGTGCGGGTTTTGCAGGCCGCGCACCCAGTCGGCAAGCCCGTCCAGTGCCTCGCGGTACAACTCGGCCGGGTCGTCTCCGGGCGCGACCGGGACCGGCGCCACCGCAAAGGCGCGGGAATACAGGTTGTCGACGATGAGCATGCGCTCCGTCGCCATGAAGCAGGCGTCCGGCACGCCGAGGTCGTCCGGCGGCGCGTCCGGCAGGCGCTCGAGCCAGCGCACCGTGTCGTAGCCGAAGAAACCGACCGCGCCGCCCCAGAACCGCGGCAGGGCAGGGACTTCGACCGGTTCATACCGCGTGATCCAGGACTCGAAGGCGCCGAAGGGATCGCTCGTGGCTTCGGGCGCTCCCCAGCCCGCGCCCGGCGTCCACAGCCGGACCTCCGGACCGTCGAGCCGCCAGGCCTCCCGCGGCTCCGAGCCGAGGAAGCTGAACCTCGCCCAGCGTTCCCCCCCCTCCACGGACTCGAGCAGGAAGGAGAACGGTCCGCGCCGGAGCTTCGCGAACGCGGTCACCGGCGTGTCGAGGTCGAACGGAATCTCCATCGCGACCGGGACAAGGCGCCCGGGTTCGGCGAGGCGGGAGAATTCGGCAAAGTCGGGGATGACGGAGGCGTCGCTCATGCGCCCAAGGTAGCAGCCCGCCGCGGGGACCGGGACCGACGGGGACACCCGCCCGGATCGCCTTGTCGGGCGTAGGCCTTTCGTCTACTCTCTCAGGTCCGGTTCGAGCCGGCGAGAACGGTCCCCGTCCCCCGACGGGGTTCAGGTCCAACCGCGGGCCGAGGATTGCTCGGCAGCCCAATGAGGAAGCGATGAACACCAGCGATTACATCTCTCAGGTCGACACGTGGAGCGCGCACAACTACCACCCGCTTCCCGTCGTGATCGAGCGCGGCGAGGGCGAGTGGGTGTGGGACGTGGAGGGCCGCCGGTATCTGGACATGCTGAGCGCCTATTCCGCGGTGAACCAGGGACACCGTCACCCCCGCATCATCGAGGCGCTGCGTGCGCAGGCGGAGAAGCTCACGCTCACGTCGCGCGCCTTCCATAACGACCGCATGGGCCCGTTCCTTCAGAAACTGTGCGAGATGACGGGGTTCGAGCGCGCGCTGCCGATGAATACCGGCGCCGAGGGCGTGGAGACCGCGATCAAGGCGGCCCGCAAGTGGGGCTACACCGTGAAAGGCGTGGCCGAGGACCGGGCCGAGATCATCGTCTGCGAGCAGAACTTCCACGGCCGGACGACGACCATCGTCGGCTTCTCCTCGGATGAGGGCTCCACGTTCGGGTTCGGCCCCTTCACGCCGGGCTTCGTGCCGATTCCCTACGGCGACGCGGATGCGCTCGAGGCGGCGATCACGCCGAACACCGTCGGCTTCCTCGTCGAGCCCATCCAGGGAGAGGCGGGCGTCGTGGTGCCGCCCGACGGCTTCTATGCGCGGGCGCTGGAGATCTGCCGGACGAACGGCGTCCTCATGATCAACGACGAGATCCAGACGGGCCTGGGGCGGACGGGCAAGCTGTTCTGCGCCGACTGGGAGGCGGATCGCGGCGACATCATGATCGTCGGGAAGGCGCTCGGCGGGGGCGTGTTCCCCGTCTCCGGGATCCTCGCCAACTCCGACATCATGGACGTCTTCCATCCGGGAGACCACGGCTCGACGTTCGGCGGAAATCCGCTCGGCGCGGCAGTCGGGATGGCGGCGCTGGACGTGATTCGGGATGAGGACCTGCCGGGCCGCTCGAATGAACTGGGCGCCTGGTTCAAGGGAGAACTGGAGGCGATCGACTCGCGGCACGTGGACCACGTGCGCGGGCGGGGCCTGTTCATCGGCGTGGTCGTGCGGGACGAGTCGGGGTCGGCGCGTCCGTTCTGCGAGGCGCTGCAGGCGCGGGGGATCCTCGCCAAGGAGACGCACGAGCAGGTGATCCGTTTCGCGCCTCCACTCACGATCGAGAAGGCGAGCCTGGAATGGGCGCTGGAGAACATCGCCGAGGTGCTGGAGGGCGCGGCAGTCGCCGTAGCCTAGGCCGCCACCAGTCGACCGGCCGCGGCGCATCGTCGCCGCGGCCCGGCCGTCCCCCGGGTCCGCCCGCCGATTCACCCTCCGGCGGTCCGCCCGATCCCCGCGCAACCAATCCCCGGTTGCCAGTGTCACCGGTCCAGAAGCAGAAGAAGCGGAAGAACCGACGTGTACCCGGAGACCCCGGCACGGTGACGGAACCGCAACTCATTCAGCGGCTCAGGGACGGAGACCAGGACGCGGCGCGCGCGTTGTACGACGCGCACGTCGACCGGGTGTTCCGGATCTGCTACCGGTTCGCGGGCGAGGACCATCTCGCCCAGGATTTTACGCAGGAGACGTTCGTGCGGGCGTTCACGAAGATCGACACGTTTCGCGGCGAGGCCGCGTTCGGGACGTGGCTGGGATCGATCGCCACGACGGTGTCGCTGAACGGGCTCCGCAAGGTGAAGCGCTTTCGCAGCCGCGAGACCGCGCTGCACGAGGACCTCCGCTCGACCCGCGGCCTGAGCAGCCTCGAGCCCGACGTCAAGGAGCGGCTGCACCGCGCCATTGACGAACTTCCCGCCGGCTATCGAACCGTCTTCCTGCTGCACGACCTCGAGGGCTACACGCACGAGGAGATCGGGACGATGCTCGGCATCAAGGCCGGGACGTCCAAGTCGCAGCTCTTCCGGGCGCGCAGCCGCCTGCGGGAGAAGCTCGCGGACTTCGCGGGAGAATGGGCATGCTGAAGGATCGCATGGACGACGCGAGCCGCTTTGTCCGGTTCGTCCGCCGGGAGGCGGCCGACTACCACGACCCGCCGGAAGCCCCGGCCGAGAGCATGTGGGCCGGGATCGAGGCTCGGCTCGGGGCGCCGCCGGTGCCCGACGCCGACTCGCTTGAGACGGTGGACATGACGGGCGCGGTGGCCGGCGTTGGCGGTGTCGTCGATCGCGGCGTCGATCACCCCTTCGATGTGCTGGGCTACCACGACCCGCCGCCCCCGCCGCGCGAGACGATGTGGGAACGGATCGAGGCGGAGTGGGTCGCGCGGCAGCCGGAGGACCCCGGCGCGCGCAAGGCGACTCGCGGCCCGCTGCGGCTGATCGTGGCCCGGACGTTCGGGCGGCGGCCCGGCCGGACGACCGTGTGGCTGACGGGCGCTGCCGCCGCGTCGGTCGCGCTGGCCGTGGCGCTCGACCGTGGCGCGCAGCTCCCCGTGCCCGCCGAGCCGGAAACCGTCGCCGCGACGACGACGACGCCGACCACGGCGGCACCGGTGACGGCGACGCCGATGTCGGTCGCCGCGACCGGCTCCGGGCCCCTCGCGCCGACGGCTGCCGAGGAGGCGCTGGCGCTTTCCGTCCTCGAGGAGCCCCTGGAGACGACCCGGCAGTTCGTCGCGGCCGATCCGCCGCCGGCCGCCGATCCGGCCCCGGCCGCGGCGTCGGGCCGGCCCGACGCGGACCCGCCGATCCGCGACGCCGCCGAAGAATACGATCTGTCCCGAATCTCCCGTCACCTGGACCGGACCCAGGCCCTGCTGGTTGCGTTCCGCACGGATATCGGAACCGACGAGTCGCAGCGCGACCTGGCCAAGTGGGCGCGCGAGTTCCTGGTCGAGACCCGTTCGCTGCTCAGCACGCCTGCCGCGGAGGGCCAGCGGGAGCGCACGCTGCTGCAGGATCTCGAACTCGTCCTCGTGCAGATCGCGCGGCTCGGCCCGGACGCCCCGGACTTCGAGCGCGAACTGGCCCGCGAGAGCATGGAACGGCAGGGAACGCTGATGCGGCTTCGGTCCGCGAGCGGCACATGAACGGAACCGTACGGAGGCATAACATGGATAATCGCGTAAGACACTTGACGTGGATCGGGCTGCTGCTGGCCGGTCTCACGATCGTGGACGCCGCCCCCCCGCGCGCCGCGCTGCCCGTGCTCGGGGCGGGGACCCTGGCCGCGCAGACCGTCCAACAGGAAGAGGTGGCGCGATTCCTTGAGGCGCGCCGCGCCATCAACGCGGAGGAGTTCGAACGCGCGGCGGCGCTCTTCCAGGCGGTGCGGACCGAATCCGCGCTGACGACGCCCCCGTTCGAGCCCGATTCCTACTATTGGGAGGCGTTCGCCCGCTATCGCCTCGGCGACCTGGCCGAGGCGCAGTTGCTGCTCGAAATACTGATGGTCGGGTTCCCCGAGGCGCGCCAGGCCGAGCCTCGCCTGCACAGGGAGGCCGGGCGGCTGTACCACGACGCGCGGGCCCTGCAATTCGAGATCCGAGGCCAGCTCGCGTCTCAGGGCGACGCCGGCGATGCGGAGCGGCTGCTGCGCGAGGCAGAGGAGACCCTCGACGTCGCCGCCACGACGCCCGGATTTCGCGTGATGCCCATGGAAGTGGCGGGGCGCACTGTCACGCTTCCCGTACGGGTGGCCGACCTGACGGCTGTGCCGGACTCGGTGGCCGCCGATTCGCTGGCCGTCTTGATGGGCGAGGCTCAAGGCGAGCCGGACGCACAGGACGCGGCGGACGCGCCGGACTACCTCCAGCGATTGGCGGAGTCCGCGGAGAGCATCACCGATCTCGCGCGGCAAGTTGCGGACTACGAGCAGCGGGCCTTGACCGTCGATGTGCTGCAGGTCGATTGGCAGCGGGCGGAATACCAGGAGGCCCTGCGTGCCGCGTCGCAGGAGCGGGGGACGTGCGACGACGTGTCGGTGCAGTTGGCGGCGCTTGAAGCGGTCATGCGCTACGAGAACGAGATCAACCGGATGCAGGTGCTTCGCGACGTCCTGGACCGTGACGATGAGTGTTCGCCGCGGCTGCACGAGGAGGCGGTCCAATTCGTCGCGAGACAGGGAACCCAGGAAGCCGAGGACGTTCTCCTCGGCATCTTCGAGACCCATTCGGAGAGGTCCGTCCGCAGGCATGCGCTGCAGGAAGTGTGGCGTTTCGACTCCTGGGATGCGTACCAGGTGCTCAAGCAGACGCTTGAGGACTCGGACGACTACGCCATGCAGAGCGATGCGATCGAAGCCCTCCGCAGGAGTGAGTTCGAGGGGAGGACGGCCGGTGCCGCCTGGATGCAGTACGGCCTCCGCAACGGCGCCGTGAATGCGCTCGTCGACGCGGCCCTCGATGATTCCAAGTCGGAGAGTATCCGCAACGCGGCGATCAGAGCGGTGGGCCGTCGGGATGACGTGCAAGCCGCCGCCTTTATTCCGCTCTACGAACGACTCGATTCGGATGACCTCAAGGAGTCCGTGCTCCGCGCCGTGCAACGAAAGGTGCGCGAAGAGGAGGACATGGAGACCGCCGCCTGGGCGCGCTCGGTCGCCTTCGACACGGAGGAGTCCGAAGACGTGCGCGAGGAAGCCTTCACC
>JAPPBA010000169.1 GCA_026705295.1 Candidatus Palauibacter australiensis | reverse complement strand
GCCTGCGAGAAGAAGCCCGCCGAGATGTCGGTGAAGGTGTAGTCGACCCGGTCGGAAGGCAGGCGCGGGAGAACCGCCTCGGTGGCGGATCCGGTCCCCGCTCCGACCTCCAGTATCCGCAGCCGGCGATCCCCCGGCAGGCCGGAGATGGCCGCCCCGACCGCGTCGCCGATCATCCGGTTCGCGGCGCGGTTCGCCGGCGCCTGAAGATACACGCCCGCCGCGCCGGGTCCTTCGTCGCTGAAGAGCAGCGTCATCGGATCCGTGCTTCCCCGGAGCACCTCGGCGAGAGCCGGGCCGCAGCGGCTGAGCAGGCCGAGTTCGTTGGCGCCGTGAGGGTGCTTTTCCCGAAGCCTGTCGGCGAGAGCTCCGGGGTTTGCCAGGGTCTGGTCAGGGAGAGGGTCGCCCGCTCCGACCGCTACGGTGTAGCCTCCATCGGAAGGATTCAGGATCCCCGCTTCGGACAGGATGGCCAGGAGTCGGCGGAACAGGCGCCGGTGCTCGTCGACGACGCTCAATTCGCGGCGAAGATCCTCGGCCGAGACCTTCGCCTCCGCCCGGCGCTGCCACCCCATTCCCTCGAGCGCCGAAAGTACGTAGGCCTGTGACAGGTGCTCGAGATCCCGGAGCAGGGTGACGCGGTCCGCCGCTTCCACGTCGCGTTCCGCCAAATGGTCAGCGAGGGTGCGCGACTGGCCGGCGACCGTCGCCGGGCTGACCAGGAAGTCCGCGGCAGGCACACCTCCGTCCAGCGGCTTCTCCCGCCAGGCGACCTCGTACAGCAGGTCCTTCAGCCCGGCCCGGGCCGAGAGGAGGGCACCGCGGGTGGCTCGCTTGACGGTGAAACCGAACAGGCCGCCGAGAGGCGCCCCTTCGGTGGAGTAGAACCGAACGTCGCCCGTCACGACTTCGGGCGGATCGGAGGACCCGGCGTCCTCTCCGTTCCGCGCGGCGGACGTCCTCACGGTCGCGTGGCAGAGGATCCTGGTCGGCATCGGCCCCGCCACCCACAGCCTTTGCCAGCCGAAGGGCATGTACACCGCCCCCTGTTCTGAAACAGTATGGTGGCGAGCCAGCGACAGGACCTGAAAGCAGCCGTCCAGCAGCAGGGGATGCAGTTCCATCCCCGTCGCGTCGACCGAATCGCTGAGCGCGAGTGTGGCCAGGGCCTCTCCTTCCGTAGCCCAGGCGGACTCGATCGTGTGGTACGACGGGCCGAGGTAGATGCCGGTCTGAGACCGCATTCGATAAAAGGCAACGGGATCCTGGGGCGTCAACTCGGCTTTGAGCGCTTCAGGGTCGATTGGGGGGAGCGGCTCGACGTCCGACCTCCCCGAGGAGAGTCGACCGCCGGCGTGTAGGGTCCAGCTCTCCTCGCCCTTTCCCTTCGTAAAAACCTCGAAGGGACGTTCCGCCAGGTCGTCCGAGCCGTCCAGAACGAACTGCAGGGTGCGGCCTCCGCCGCCCGCTCCGCTTTCCGGATCTTCCTCCTCGAGCATCAGCGGGCTGTAGATCTGCAACTCGTCGACGACCACCGGTCCGTCGCCCTGGCTCAGTGCGACCGAGACCGCCATGCCGCCGTGGAGCCCGCCGGGTACGACCACCTGCTCGTACACCAGGTGGTCCAGCAGCCACGCCGGATCGGAGGCGAACACCTCCGTCTCGAACATGACGTCGCCACGGGGCGACTCGTGGCGGACGCCGAGCAGCGGATGTCCATCGGCCTTCTGGTGGCGCTTCGACGTCCGGACCCAGTGCTGGATGCGCTGGAACGGATAGCCCGGCAGGGTGATCCGACTCCGCGCCTCGCCGGCGAACAGGCCCCCGAACTCGATGTCGAGGCCGGCCTCCCAGACGCCGGCAACGGCCTCGGCGAAGCCCCCGCTGGTGTCGATGGGCGGCTCCTCGGCGTCGCGGGACGGACGCCGCAGACTGGCAAGGACCGGCGGGGAGCCCGCCGGTGCCGACGCGGGCCAGATCATCGAGACGACGGGCCCCAGCACGGCGTGGGGGCCGATCTCCACGACTGCATCCACTCCCATCTCCGCCAGGGTCTCGACGCTGCCTCGAAACGCTACCGGCTCGCGTGCGTGGCGCCTCCAGTACGCGGCGTCCATGCGCGCGTCCGGGTCGAGTAAACGGCCGGTGATGTTGCTGACCAGAGGGACGGAAAGGGCCGGAGGCGAGGGCGCGATCTCCCGGACAGCGGCTTCCAGCTCGTCCAGAGCGGGCTCGATCAGGACGCTGTGATACGCGGGGCTCTGCCGCAATCGGTGCACCTTGACGACCTCGGCTTCGAAGTGCGCGAGTACCGCCTCCAGCTCGGCGGCCGGCCCGCTCACCACCTGTTGCGCTCCATTGTCGACGGCGACCGAGAGGTCCGCGTCGTTCGAGCCGGCGTTGTGCGCGGCCACCGCTTCGGCGACGCGGGAGGCGGGGGCGAAGACGGCGGCCATCGCGCCGTCGGGCCGCGTCGCGCCCATCAAGGTGCCGCGCGCGGCGGCGTATCGAAGGCCCTGCTCGAGGGTGAAGCCGCCCGCCGCCCGCGCCGCCGCGATCTCGCCCAGGCTGTGACCGACGACGACGCCAGGGCGAACGCCCAGACTCTCCCAGAGTGCGACCAGCGCGCACTCCAGGGAATAGATGGCAGGTTGGGTCCAGGTCGGTTCGTCGAGCAGGCCATCGGTCCCGTTCTCTCCGAACATGACGTCGAGCAAGGACGTCCCGCGTTCTTCCGAGAGCAGCCGGTCGCAGCGGTCGAGCACCGAGCGGAACACGGGCTCCCGTTCGTACAGGGCCCTGCCCATCCCGGGCCATTGACTGGCCTGGCCGGTGAAGACGAAGGCCAGCTTCTTCGCTTCGCGCGGCGTATCGCCGCCCTGGCGGGCGGCCAGGTGCTCCAGTTGCTGCCGGAGCTGGGCGAGGTCGCTGAAGACCAGGCCGCCCCGGTGCGCGAAATGGCTCCTCCCGACCGCAGCCGTCCAGGCCAGGTCGGAGAGGTCCGGGGTCGGCTGTTCATCGAGCCAGGCCAGGTAGCGTACGGCCAGGTCGCAAAGGGCCTCGGGCGATCTGGCCGAGAGCGGCAGGAAGCGCGTTTCCCGCCTCCCCGGTTCCTCGTCCGCTTCCGCCCCGGCGTTCACGGGCAGGCGGAGGCCGACGGGGAAGGCACCGCGAGCGGGACCGGCAGCCGGTTTAGGCTCGTCGTAGCCCTGCACCAGTACGTGGCCGTTGGTCCCGGACCAACCGAACGAATTGACGCCGGCCAGACGGGGCCGACCGGCATGGAGGGGCCAGTCCGTCATCCCGTCGGTGACGCGGACGGGCAGGCCGTCCCAATCGATGCGGGGATTCGGGTTGCTGAAGTTCAGGTGACGGGGAATGACCTCGTGCCGGAGCGCCAGGACCGTCTTGATGAGGCCCGCGACGCCGGCGGCGGGTCCGAGGTGTCCGATGTTCGTCTTGACGGAACCCACCAGCAGGGGGTGTTCCGCGTCGCGCTCGCGACCGTAGACGGCGGCCGCCGCGTTCAGCTCGATCGGATCGCCGACGACGGTGCCGGTGCCGTGGGCCTCGAGGTAGTCGACATCGGAGGGTGAGGCGCCGGCGCGCTTCAGGGCCTCCTCCATCGCCTTCTGCTGTGAAGGAGCGCTGGGCACGGTCAGGCCCTGGCTGGCGCCATCCTGATTGACCGCCGAGCCGGGAATGACAGCCCAGATCCGGTCACCGTCCGCCTTCGCGTCGCTGAGGCGCTTGAGGACGATCAAACCGCAACCCTCGCCGGAGACGAAACCGTCTGCAGCCGCGTCGAAGGTCCAGCACTGGCCCGTAGGCGACAGCATTCCCGCGTTGGCCCGCAGCTCGAGGGGCCGTCCGGCGAACTGGGCATGGACGCCGCCGGCCAGAACCAGGTCCGCCTCGC